>JAYVIT010000084.1:0-9329 GCA_043769965.1 Saprospiraceae bacterium | reverse complement strand
ACCCAGATTCATTGAAATATAGTTCTTGCGTTTACTGGGCGAGAATTATTATCAGGAATGAAACAAAATCAAAACTTAGTAATTGGATCTTGTACTTGGGGACCGCAAGTTATTTTGATGTTTTTGTATACAACCAATCGGGAAAATCATCTCAAAAAACCGGACGTCTGGTTCCCGCCAATCAAAAAAAATTTCAAAATGGAAACAGACTGGAGAGAATTGCACTTGATTTCGAAGAAAATGAACAACTTACTGTATACTTTAAATTTGAATCTGTAAATGGATATTTACCTAAACTGAATGTCAGACTTAGTGCAGAGGATTTTTACAAAACACAAGAGTTTAATTCGCAAAGCAGTTGGGATGGATTATTCATCGGATTTTTAATCGCAATCATTTTATTTAACTTGATCTTTTTCTTTACCACTAAGGACATCGCATTTTTTTATCAGTCGGTTTTTGTTACCTCAGTCCTTGTATTTATGATTGATATAATGGATATCATTTGTGATACACCGTTGTTACGAGATCATCCTAAATGGTTTGAACCGATAAATTTTGCCGCAATCATCCTATTAAATATTTCTTATCTGCAATTCGTAATTAAATTTATCCAATTGGAAAAAGTGTTTCCCAATTGGATTTCCAGAATTTATAAAATGATATTGATTAATCTGATTATAGGATCTCTAATCATTGTTTATTATTTTATTTCTTTGAATGAGCGATTTTCAGATTCATCCATAGCTATATTAAGTGCAATTCAATATGCGGTTCTTTTGATTTTATTATTTCAATTATTAAAAATCAAAGACAAAAAATCATATTTCATATTAATTGCTACTTTTTTTCTAATTACAGGAGTTATTGTGGTCGGAGCCTATGTAACATTAAATATTGGTGTGCCAATAAATTTTTCAAAATTTGTTGTGATTGGAAATGTGAGTTTCTTTTTCTTCGGACTCGCTTATCGTATGAAACTATTAAAGGAGGAAGAACACGAAGCCATCCGTCTGAAGGAGAACCAGGAATTAAAAAACAGACTGTATGCCAATATTACCCATGAATTCAGAACTCCGCTCACCGTAATTCAAGGAATGGCGCAGCAAATAGAATCTTCAGTTAAAATACAAGAATCATCTAAACTTCAACATTCTATTCAGCTTATTAAATCCAATGGGACAAGACTTTTGAAATTGGTCAATACTATTTTGGATCTTGCAAAATTGGAGTCCGGAAGAATGACATTGCAACTTAGTCATGCGGATATAGTCGGTTTCTTAAGATATTCTGTACAATTATTTGAAAGTTATGCGGGCTCTAAAAAAATATATTTTCAATTCCTCACGGATTTGGATGTTCTCGAAATGGATTTTGATAAGGAAAAAATGCAGCAGATCATTTCGAATCTAATTGCAAATGCGATAAAATTTACACCAGCAGGAGGTAGAATTTATTTTTCAGTAAAAAAGTTGGAAAAGAATAAGCTTCCTGTATTGCAATTAGAAGTAAAAGATACAGGTGAAGGAATTCCAAAATCTGAATTAGAAAATATATTTGACCGTTTCTTCCAGGTGGATAGTTCAAAACATAAAGCACAGGGATCTGGTATGGGCCTGGCTTTAGTGGATGAATTGGTTAAATTGATGGATGGTCAAATTCGTGTGGAAAGTGAATTGGGTAAAGCTACACTATTTATCATAGAACTGCCCATCAAATCAGATATCAAGTCACAGAAAGGATCAACTGATAGTATAGCTTTATTAAATGATGGTAAACATGCTGAGACATTTTCGGATTCTTATGTTTCGAATGATACTCCAATAGATCTGAGTAAGGAACAAACAATCCATCGTATCTCCAGTAATTTGGATATTATAGAAAATGAAAAGCCTTTGTTATTAATAGTTGATGACAATAAGGACATTATTTATTATTTGCAATCCATACTAGAAAATCAATACGCCATTGAAACAGCTTTTAACGGACAAGATGGAATTTCATTGGCTAATGAAATCATTCCGGATATTATTATTTCTGATGTGCTAATGCCGGATAAAGACGGTTATGAACTTTGCGATAATTTAAAGAATAATGAACTCACGAGTCACATACCTATTATTTTGTTGACGGCAAAGGTGGATTCTGCTTCCCGTATTACCGGTATTAAAAAGGGAGCGGATGCATATTTGACAAAACCTTTTGATGAACTCGAATTAAAGGCACAACTGGAAAATTTATTAAATATCCGTAAGACACTACAAGATCATTATCGGACATTGGAAAACAAATCAGATTCCAATGAAAATGCAAATCCAGTCGAAGATGCATTTCTGGTAAAGCTGAATGAGATTATTCATCGCAATATGGAAGACGAGGATTTTGGAATTTTGCAACTTTGCAGAGCCATGCAAATGAGCAGAACACAACTTCATCGGAAAATTACAGCACTAACTGGTAAATCGACTTCCATATACATTCGATATTTGAAACTTCTAAAAGCAAAACAACTTCTTAAGAAACCGGAGATGAATATTTCGGAAATCGCTTTTGCAGTTGGATTTAGTGATCCGAATTATTTTACCAGAACCTTTACAGAAGAATTTGGGATAACGCCAAGTGGTTTCAGATCAGGAATTTAGTGTATTGGTAAATACTCACAAGAATCATTGATCTTTCAAAATGACGTTTTATAGCACGCGGACGACACTGATGTAAGTGATTTACACGGAGCAATTAACAAATCCGTGAAAACCCGTTTAATCCCTGCCTGCGGCAGGCAGGCGCGTCATCCCTGCCCGCAGCAGGCAGGAGTGTGCTAATAAAAGCATCAATTGAATTGTCATTTGCTGGTTAAAGAAAACTTTCTTCTAGTTGGAACAAAATATTCCTGGTGATGTAGATGAAACCGCTATGTAGTTGATTTTCTGCGATTTGCCTACTCCAAAACGTCTCTTTGCAACATGAATGCTAATCTTTCATAGCAGCTGAAATAATACTGAAGTTCAATGCAACATGAGTCCAAGCCTTTTGGAGCTGACCGCATCTACATTTGAACTAAAATCAGTAATATGAAAACAATGTTTAAAATTTTACAATTGAAAAAGGGATTTTTTCAATTTACTTTAAGCTGTGTAGCAGCATTCATTTTTTTAACTGGACTCAATGCCCAGGAAAAGAAAATCAAGGATCATGATTTTTTAATGCCTAAGAAAGGTAAATCGATGATTGTATTTAATAGTGGTATTCCATATGTTGCAATTGGAGAATACTCTTACGGAATTACAAATCGATTTGCTGCAGGGATTCTTATTGGACATACAACAATCCTGCCAGGCTATGGCATCAGACTTAAAGCAGTTATCGCACAACCATCACAGGATATGCGTATCCTTCTGAAGTCACCCATCATTTATTATCCGTTTACAAGAGATCTCGGTGGAGAGCCGTGGCTTCTCGCATGGCCAACACTGACTCTTGAATGGAAGCTAAAAAATGGTGCCAGAGTATGGACCGGCATTGGTATGGTTGGCGCAGCTTGTACTGACTATTTATTTGGATCGGAAGAAGCAGAAGAAGAATCACAAACTGGAATGAAAAAAGAAGTAGACATGGCTAAGTTGTGGAGTACAATACAAATAGGATACAGCAAACCGCTTTCCAATAGATTATCCATTATGGCGGAAGTCGCACCAGTCTTTAATGGATTAGAACTTGCAAATCCCCACAATTGGATTGTTGGTCCTCCGGTGTTGTTGACTTTTGGATTGTCGTATGCTTTTTAAATGACCGCCGACGGATGATAATGGTGGAGTATAGATTAACAACTAACAACTAACAAATGTCCAATCACAAAATCATAGAAGTATTCAGTCAAAACTGGTGGTTGAGCATTTTTAGTTCTTCAGTTTTAATAATTGTAATTTTAAAGTTTGCAAAGAGTTCAGGCAAAAGTATGCAAATGCGAATTGCCAAAATAATTGGAGTCGTTTTAATTTTCATTGCATGTTTTATCCATATTTATCAATTTATAAAAGGTGAATGGACCCTGCAATCCTCATTGCCATTGAATCTTTGCAGTATTTCAGGAATATTATCAGGACTTGTATTGCTGTTTCCAAATCAACGTGCATTTGAGTTTTTATTGTTTTGGGGAATACCGGGAGCCTTTCATTCCTTCATTACACCTGAGTTGACACTCGGTGCTCAAGGTTGGTATTTTTATGATTATTACTTAATGCATGGGGGAATCATTTTGTCGGTTTTATACCTTAGTTTTATATTTGGATTTAAACCAAGAATGAATTCCTGGTTATGGGTTTGGCTCTGGTCTCAGGTTTTAATTGTAATTGTTTATGCAATTGATAAATCGATTGGAGCAAATTACATGTATCTGATAACAAAACCGATTGCAAATAATCCATTGGTAATAGGAGACTGGCCATGGTATTTGTTAGTATTTGAATTTGCTGCTTTAATTCATGTATATATTGTGCACCAGATTTTTAAGGAAAGAAATATAGTGATGTCTATGAAAAATAGTAAAACGGTGTGATGAAAAATTCAATAATTTTAATTTGTATTTATTTGGTTCAGCAATTTATATCTGCTCAAAATGGATTTCAAAACATCCGAGGTAAAGTTAAAGACAATGAAAGTGAACAATTTTTATCCTATGTATCTATAGGATTGTTACGAGATACCGTATTAGTTCAATCCACTCAATCTGATGAACTTGGAAATTTTGAATTCAAAGAGATTGTTCCCGGAAGGTATGTTCTCAAAGCGTATTTTACAGGATATAAATCTTTACACCTTGTCGATGTGATTGTAATTAGTGGAAAAGAAACTTTGATTGATATTCTTATGCAAGAAGATTTGAAGCAGCTTGCTGAAGTAACTATTAATGCATCATTCGAAAACAGAGCTGTGAATGAAATGATTTTATCCGGTGGACGTGTGTTTTCAGTTGAAGAGACAAACCGGTATGCAGGGAGTAGAGGAGACCCTGCAAGAATGGCTGCATGCTTTGCCGGAACACAAAGTACAGATGACTCAAGAAATGATTTGGTGATTAGAGGAAATTCTCCTCTTGGTTTATTATGGAGAATTCAGGATGTAGATATTCAAAATCCAAATCATTTTGCTATTCCAGGTACAACGGGTGGTGCCATTAGTATACTCAATAATAAAATGTTTAATAATTCAGATTTTTTGATTGGCGCATTTCCTGCTGAGTATGGCAACTGTAATGCCGGTGTTTTTGATATTAAACTTCGGAATGGAAATAACGAACGGCATGAAGGTACTTTGCAATTTGGATTTCTTGGAACTGAATTCGCGTTGGAAGATCCTTTATCCAAAAAACTAAATGCTACATATCTTATCACTTATAGATACTCGACATTGAAATTATTTGAAGCCTTAAAAATTAAAATAGGTACAGATGCTGTCCCTAATTATCAGGATGCTTCTTTTAAATTAAATTTTCCATTT
Source organism: Saprospiraceae bacterium (assembly GCA_043769965.1). GTDB lineage: Bacteria > Bacteroidota > Bacteroidia > Chitinophagales > Saprospiraceae > Vicinibacter. The sequence goes on along the minus strand of JAYVIT010000084.1, from coordinate 3,833 downwards.
AAGAATGGTGATAACTTTTCTTTTTTTGGAATAGGAGCTACCAGTAAAATTGATATTATCCTCAGTAAATTTGATGAACCCTCAGAAGAGCTTTATGGCGAAAATAACAAGGACCAGTATTTTGGATCCTCTATGGGAATCGTCGGTGCCACATATACCAAATCCATTAAACTCGGCTTGTTCTTAAAAGGAACTATATCACAGTATTTCAGTTCGGCTTTTGAAAAGGATTTCGATATTTACAGAAACAGTGATTATAAAGTGGATTCACTGGTTCGTAAATTGGGTTATGAATTCAAGAGTAACAAGACAGCTTTTGTCCTGAACCTTCAAGATAAAATCAATTCGAAAAATTTAATTAAAGCAGGAATTCACATTGATCTCTTGCATCATGACTTAATAGATAGTATTTATCTGGAAAGTGGTTATGCATTTTTAAACAGAATTCAGTCCAATGAACAGTCCACTTTGATGCAAGCATATACCCAATGGAAACATAAATTGAATCCGGCAGTGGAAACAAATTTGGGTATTCATATGCAATACTATACATTGAATAAACAAACCATATTTGAACCTCGATTTAGCATTCATTGGAATTTTGATAGAAACCAAAGTTTGTCGGCAGGTCTTGGGATGCATAGTCAGCTACAGCCATTTTATATTTATTTCTATAAAATTAAAAATGTAAAGGGATCTTATGAAGAGCAAAATAGAAATCTTGGCTTATCTAAAAGTTTTCATTCAACGATAGCCTATGAACTTTCAATATCAAATAATCTTAGGTTAAAGTTGGAGGCATATTATATTAGACTCTATGAGATTCCTGTCAATTCGTTAATTCGATCATCTTATTCTGTCATCAATGAAGGTGCAGAATTTGGCAGGTTTTTTCCAGGCAAACTTGAAAACACAGGCACTGGTTATAATAATGGAATAGAATGTACTCTGGAAAAAACATTTTCATCCGGATATTATTATTTATTGTCTTCTTCTTTATTTGAATCCAAATACAAAGGCAGCGATGGTGTTTTAAGGAATACTGCGTATAATGCAAATTATTCGTTGAATACATTGATGGGAAAAGAATTTTCTATTTCAAAAAAAGGAAATAAAATGCTAACTGTCGGTACAAAAATAAGTGTAGCAGGAGGCCATAGATATTCACCACCTGATATACAGGCTTCCAAAATAAATGGTGAATTAGTCATCATTGATTCATTGCGAAACAGTTTGCAATTTAAAAATTACTTCAGACTGGATGTAAAACTGGGATATAAGATAAACACTAAAAAAGTAACGCATGAGATTGGAATTGACCTGGTCAATGCATTGGATACAAAAAATATATTGGCATTAGTATATTCACCTGATCCCCGTAATCCAAATGATAATCCAATAAAGGAAGAATACCAGTTGGGGTTATTGCCTTTGTTTTATTACAAGTTGGATTTTACTTTAAGCATACCGAATCATTGACTTTGGTATTCCAAGTATCTGTGTTAAAAGAATGACGTTTTTTGAATTTGTTTACTAATAGTATATCTTTAAAGAAATAATATTAAATGAATCATTGTGGTGATTGTGTTCCCTTTATGAAAAAGTGATTTAACGACCATAAAATAATTTGGTAATTTCATTATCTTTAAAATGAACCCATATTTTGATGCTACCGAAATAAGAACCGATCAACGCAACACATAGTCTTAAAGAACTATTTTTAAGTTATTGCATAGAATTGACTTATCTAAAGAATTGATCTATCTGATATGCAAAAGCATCTCATTCACTGATGGTCCATTAAAACCAACGTGCGTACCCTAAATCGGGGAGGCAAATTATTATTTGCTTGTTTTTTCATTAGCAATTATTATTAATGTTGTCAATGACAATTATCATTGCTTGTCAAAGTGATTATCTGCAATTTTGGACGAGAAGTTAATATTCAAGCCAAATTGTATTGCGCATTTTCAAATATGCAGAATTGACGAAGCTTATTACTCATCTGTATATCCGGGGCTAAAAAGATAATTAGAGTAGATGCTGCTGTCTTTTTTTACAGGCCTGAAGCAATAACATCAAATTCGAAATGTCAATTTTTGAAATGGTATCCATTTTGAATATTGTGGATTATCAATGTATTCGGATAATTATTTAATTTATTTAATCAATAAAATATGAGATTATGAAAAAAAATTTGACAGTTTATTTCAGGAAGACGATCGCCTTGATGATTGTCTTTACCAGTGCTTTTGCTTTCAATAGCAATTCGCAATGCATATTACTTAACGAATCTTTTGATGCCAACCCTGTATTGTCTCCGACAAATGTTGATGGGGCCTGGTATCCGGACCGCTTCAGGCCGGCAGCATTTGTTATGGATGTTTTGGGAGGAAATAATGTATTGAAGATTTCTATTGATGGTCTCGGCGATGGAGCATTATCCAGACCTTCAGGATATCAGGGTACATTTTATAACACTCAAGGTCGCAAGTTTAATCAATGTGAATGTGCCACTATTTTAAAAGGAGATCTATGGATTCCTTCCGACTGGGCCACCGATCACAGGCGTTCCGATATGTGGGCTACAGCTTATAATGCAACAAATACAATTTCAGCATATCCGATTATCGGATTTCGTAACCCGGATGGTGCTTCACCTGGAATTTATTATTGGAATGGAATTGTTGGATGGATTAATTCAGGTGTGTCTATCACCTATGATTTATGGTATAATCTGGAATTCAGGCTTGTAGGTCCTAATATTGAATATTTCGTGAACGGTGTGCTCGTAGCAACAATATCTTCCAATGGTTCAACATATTTGGGTGATATCATTATGCAGGCTTACAATTTTAATGATCCTGCACTTCTTCCGGCTAATCAAAGTGCGGACTCTTATGATGCGTATTGGGATAATCTGATAACCACAGGTACAGGAGGTCTAATAACTTTGAGTATTGTATCTTCATCCACTTGTTTTTCTTCTGACGATGGCACTGCAACGGTAACTGTTGCAGCAGGTGGAGTTGGTCCATTTACCTATTTATGGGCACCTGGAGGACAAACCGCATCTTCCATTACAGGCCTTGCTCCAGGGGAGTACTATGTCACTGTAACAGATATCAAGGGTTGTACCGCATCTGCTTCGGTATCTGTTTCAGCTGGTCCGGATTCAGATTGTGATGGTGTTGCAGATGATTGCGATGTTTGTCCCGGAGGAAATGACAACATCGATAATAATAATGATGATTTACCTGATTGTAAATATCCACCTGCGTTTAATCAAATCATATCCTCCTGGAAGTGTGGCAAGAAAGTATATGTCGCACATGGCACAGGCAATGGTAGTTGCAATACACTCTGTGTAAGTTATAATGCCGTTCAAGCGCATATTAATCATGGCGATTACATCGGTCCATGCAATCATGCAAATTGCAGTGAAGGATTATTGCAAGGAAATGATAGAAGGTATTCTTTAAGTGGTGAAAGTGTTATAAATGAATATATAAATCAATTTGGAAGTTTTGATGGAGAGATGGAACTTTATCCAAATCCTGTTCAAGATATTCTTTATGTAAAATTGATGTTTAATACACATTCATCTGCATCTGTTCAAATTCAATTGTTGAACAACATAGGACAACAGCTATTCAACCAGAAATTTGCAAACGACCAAGATGATGAAACTGTCTTTCCAATTAATACTCAATCATATTCAAATGGATTGTACTTCATCAAAGTAACGGTTGATGGAACTGAACATTTGAAAACATTTACTATATTAAAATAAGAAAATAATCGACTCGATTATTTTCATAGAATAGAATAAG
>JAYVIT010000083.1:0-2345 GCA_043769965.1 Saprospiraceae bacterium | reverse complement strand
TCCAGGGGCTATAATTCGAATAGGTGGTTGATTCTTCGTCATAAACCTGGATTGAACTGAAGAGGTATGCGTTCTCAATAATTGATTTGCAAAATCTCTGAGATAATAGGTATCCTGCATATCGCGTGCAGGGTGATCCTCAGGAGTATTTAATGCGGTGAAATTATGCCAGTCATCTTCAATCTCAAGATCTTCCACAACTTCGAATCCAATCCGTGAAAAAATACTTACTATCCTATCCATCACTTGTGAAATTGGATGTCTATTCCCTTTAGCTAAAGAAATAGGTGGAAGGGTAAGATCTGGTAAATCTACATGACTATCCGGTTTGTCATCCAAAATGCTTTTGGCTAATGCAAACTTTTCTTCAGCAAGTAACTTGGCTTCATTGACAAGTTGGCCAAATTCTTTTTTAGCATGTACAGGAATTTCTGACATTTTCCCAAAAATATCTTTCAAGACATTTTTTTTGCCAAGAAATTCCATTCTGAAGGCTTCCAATTCTTTAGCATCGGAAATAATATATTCATTAATATCCGCTATTATTTTTTGTATTTCACCGAATATTTGATCTGACATCGCCGTTTGGATTATTTTGCAAAGGTAAAATTATCTGGCCAGAAGAGTATAATCATGAAAAATTGTATTTTACGCAAAATATTATGAAAATAAGCAGGATCGGAAATATTGAACTCTTTTGCTTTTTTACCGCATTATTAGGCTGCTCATTATTTTGGTCTTTTTTCCTCATAAGCATTTCCTCACTTTTTCTTGCCATCCTGTTTGTAATTGAACTTGAAATTTACCCTGTTTTTAAAATCAAGATAAATCCTGCAATTAAAACCGTCTTTGAAGAAATCAATAAACATCCGCTCCTTTTGTGTTTTGTGTTACTATTTTTGTTGGGCCTTATAAGTTATTTCTGGAGTGAAAACACAGCAAGCTATTTGAAATACAATCAAATGCGCTTGCAATTGTTGGTTATCCCACTTTGCATACTTGCTCATAAGGACATTCCAAAAAATTACTTTAATTGGATATTAAAAATATTTGTTTTGACTGCAGTTATCACTGCATTTATAGTATTGTACTATTATCTAAAGAATCATGATTTGTATATATATGCATTGAAATTTAGCAAAGCGATATATACACCAATTCAACATATTCGATATACTGCTTTACTGGTAATGGCATTTGGACTTTGCTTTTACCTATATAATGAAACACAAAATAAAAAAGTAAAATATGCTTACATCCTGGCAGCCTTCTTTTTATTTGTGATGTTACACATCTTAGCAGTTAAAGGAAGTATACTAAGTTTATATTTAGTATGCGTTGCACTAATTGTCACGGTACTTGCAAGAAAAGTTTCACTTTTTTTGCGATATGCTTTGCCGATTGGCTTGATTCTGATCTTTGTTTTAAGCCTGATATTTCTACCCAGTTTAAATAAAAAACTCCAATATGTCCGATTTGAACTAGAGGAATATCATCAAGGCAAATGGCAAAATTTATCTGATATCGAAAGACTGATTTCCTATGAAGTAGGATTAGAACTCGCAATGAAGAATCCTATCCTTGGAGTAGGCTTAGGCGATTTTGAAGATGAAACCAAACGCATGTATCTCACTAAATGGAATGTAAGTATCTATAAACTTCCGCATAATGAAATCCTGTTTCAATTTATGAGTTTGGGAATTACAGGAGTATTGCTGATACTTGGTATTTATTATTACACACTTAAAGAAAAAATATTCAGAACGGATTTTCTCTGCTTGTCCTTAATTATTTCTTTGTTTGTATTACAATTATTTAATGACACTCTGGAATCACAAATCAGTGTTGGCATGACGGTCTTTGTGTTGATCATTATTTGGAACAGGAAAAATTTGATGGAGCGCATTTAATAGTTGGAGACCAATAATAAAATGGATTCAATATTAAATCTTAAAGAATTAGATTCTGAATATTCAAAATAATTTACTTCCAACGATTGAGAGTATAGTGATCAAGAGCATCTTCCTCCATGCTGCTCACAGGAGCTCTCAGTTCCATCCCTTAAGAGTGCCTTTGTGGCACTCTTATTCGCAGTAGCGAAACGGTCAGTCATGCAGTCGCTCAAAAGAAAACCAAAAATCCCGCTATCGGGAGAAATAAGGCGCCTTTGCTTACTCACAAAGCTTCAGCTCCCATTTTTCTACCAAAGATTTTGGCACCAAACTATTGCCGTTCAGCGCAGGTCCATTTAATAAAAGAATCTCCTTGATAGCAACAGCTAAAAATACTCGCCACACCCTGTATTTCGAACGATTATCCCAATTATAAATAAACCAATTTACTTA
>JAYVIT010000082.1:0-15790 GCA_043769965.1 Saprospiraceae bacterium | reverse complement strand
GGGGAGGTGCTTTTTTGTAATCAGAATAAAATCACTTTAAAATCAAGGGATTCAGACGCCTGTTTAGTTGTATTTTTATTTTTCTCGGTTAGTAGTGATAGTTTATCAAAATTTCATTACCCTCTTCAAAGTAAAATTCAAACAAACCATTGTTTATTGTAGTAATCCAAAAATGACCTTTCTCATCTTCCTCCATGTAATATGCGGTTTGGATCGGTGGAACTTTAGGGTCAATTGAGTTGGCATAATGGGACCATTCTTTTGTTATTGGATTATATCTGTACAATCCGGGGTTAGAAGTAAACCATACAAATCCTTTTGAATCAACAAGACATGGAATAAGTGTATTGTCACTTTTATCTGAATATTGATTATCAATGTCCCATCTGTTTATATGCAGTAGCAACCCATTCTTAGTATTCCAAATATAACAACCCGATTCGTGAGCCTGTATATAAATATTATCAGTTTGATCATTTACATGCTTGCCAATATTTTGGATTGACTTTCCAAACTGATCGCGAAGCATTAGGGGTATCAATTTCGCATCATTGTTTAAATATCGGAAAAAGTTATTATTATCTGATGCGTATATAATATTATCCTTAGTTTCTATTATTCTGGTGATTGGAAAATTTAGTTTATTATTGGAGTAAGGATTTGATATTATTTTTAATTTATGATTTTCTAAATTAAAAATCAAAAGGCCCGATGTGCTTGAGTTAGGAATGATTATTTCATTGGATTTCGGAGTGGATAGAATGCCTAATGGTTCTATAGGAAATTGAGTTGAAGGATCTATTAATTTGCAAGATTTTATTTGTTGATTTTGCCAGGGCATCATGGACAAACCATTATAGGTACATAGCCAGATATTTTTTGTCTTATCAATATAAATATTACAAATTTTATGACTCTTGAAAGTATAATCAGAAGTATGATCAGTAACTATCAGTTCTGTTTGGAAATTAGAGGCATTAATTTTAATAAGAGGATATGAACCTATCCAATAATTATTTTCTTCATCTTTCGCCATACATAGCAAATGATTTTGAAATAAATTTTTATTATTGAATGGTGAGTTCTTGTATACTTTGGTTTGTAGATCAAATTCCACAATTCCCTTTTGAAAGCTTGTAAGAAGAATCTGATTTGTGATACTGTCATAATAAGCATTTGTAATTTGATTACCTGGATAGATATACGAATTTATAAGGCAGGCATCCAAGTTGAATTCATAGATACCCTCATTGTGAATGCTAAAGTAATTACCATTCTTTGTTTCTATTATTTTGAAAACACCTTTCGATGACTGGGGAGGAAATAAATGCCCATAATGGACAAAGCTTGAATCTGCATGGTTAAATCGGAATAAATAATTATTGGCCGTGCAAATCCAGATATTGTCTTTGCTGTCTTCGAAAAAATTAAAAATGTATGAATCAGCGACCATTTTTGAATTATTCTTGCGATTATCAGGAGTCCAGAAAACGTTTTTTTCCGGATTATACCATTGTAAATCATTTAGGCTTCCAAGCCATAGATTTCCTGCGGGATCACAATAAACGGATTGCAGAATATTGCCTATAGTGCCGCCTGGTCTATTTGCGGTACTCTTAAAATATTTGAAGGAAACTCCATCATAACGGTAAAGTCCTGAAAAAGTACCAAACCACATATAGCCTCTGGAATCTTCAGCAGCACAATAGATGTATTTTTCAGGCAGTCCATCTTGTATTCCAAAATTGATGAATCGGGAATCACTTGGATTCTGCGCGAATGAATTAGTTGCATAGACAACAAACAATAAATAGTTTAGTATTCGCATGCTGATACGAAATCAATAAGATCGCTAAGCTAATCAATTATAGTCCGTCAAAAAAATGATTGATAAAATGACGGCTCTGTTGAGCAATTTGCAGATTCGTTGAGTATTATGAATGAATCTCGGGTCAAATAAAACAGATGGCTGGTTATACTTGAATTTTAGTATATAGAAACAATATAATAAGGCCCCTCAAATTGAAGGACCTTACAATGATGGTGGTAAAATGAAATACTACTAAAAACAAAAGTCTTTATCCGTGCCACCCCAATCCAAAAAAGGTAATCGTGATTTAGTGGCGACCCCACAATTCAACAATAGCGCGGGTTTTTCTGATATTCTTTGTATCGTACCAGAAGACTACTTTGGTAATTACTCTTCGGTTTCCAGCCAAGTCGATGACACGGCTTTCTTGCCCTGCTTTAAAATTTCCTTTTAATTCAACATCCTGTGTGCTGCCATCACCAAAATGAATCACCATTTTATGCATATTCAATGCAGAGCGATCGACTTTCAATTTCAATGCAGTGAAGAATCCTTCACGTGCAGTTACTGAAATTTCATCACGATCTAATCCGAAATTCACGGTTCTGGTTCCCAATTGTTCCCACTGACCTTGTACCGGTGCTGTTTTGGTACTACTGCAAGCTGCATTGCCGATTAAGAAAGTGGATATGATGGTTAGTGTTACTACAAAAGACTGAATGAGGTTTTTCATAATTTGAATTTTTTGTTTATAAAAGATAAGACAGTAAATTAATTTATAAGTTTAATGGAGAAAATATTTTTTTTTGAATTCCAATTCTATGTGCACTCTGTGCCTATGTGGTTGAAATTATTTTTACCACATAGTCACAGAGGATACATAGAAGATAAATTGTATGATTTATTCAATTAGATTTTTTATTTGTGTAAAAACCTCTGGTAATTCTAATTTCACTTTCTCAGGAAACATAATATAACTATAACACAACAAAGCATGATGATCTAAAAGTGGTTGTCTGAGATAAGCATGCAATGCATTCGATTCTATTGAAAGTATTTTACTGATTACTACCCAAACTTCTTTGACATCCATATTGAATAACTCATCAATCTTATGAAGTTTTACAAAAATACAGCACCACTCATACAAGGCAGTATTAAAAAAGCTAGCCGGTTTTAGATAAGCGGCTTCTAATGCATCGGATGCAAAGATGAGAGCGCCATCTTCATGTTGTGTTTCACTGAGATGTAAGTATTGTTGATCTGGGCTGGCAAATGCATGATGATATAAAATGATTCTACTATAGTGTGATGCAAGTTTATCTGTGAATACTAATTTCAATCTGACTGCAGGAGCCAATGCCATCATTTTTATTTCTTCAGGAATATCTTTTTCCGACATAGAAATAAATTCTTTTTCCCGAAGTTCGAGTGCGAGTTGATTGCAAAATGTTTCTTTAGTCAATACGTCTAAGGATTGATAAAAAGGAACAAAGCGACTTACCCAATTCAATTCATAGGCATTCAATCTCGGCGGATATTTCGCATACCAAAAGGTATTAACCAAAGCACCCATAGTAAAACTAGCCGCTACCAGAATTCCGGCAGGGATCAGTATCCAAAGACTATTCACTGTAGTTTTATCAGTAAAATACAGTATAATGAGAAAAAGGGCAGAGCAAATTGTTTGTGTAACGCGTGAGGGCATATCGAAATGTTAACTTTATAAATTACTGGCTTCCATCAAATTAACAGAATAAAGGTATAAAAAAGACAATAAGAATTGGCCGAATTCCAATAAGAAAACTATATCACTGGATTTCCTTGTAAAATTCTGAATTGGCTTATATTTGCAGCCCAATTCCAACAAAATCAACAAATATTATTTCATTGATTTTTGGATGGTACCTTAGCTCAGATGGTAGAGCAACGGACTGAAAATCCGTGTGTCCCTGGTTCGATTCCTGGAGGTACCACCGTAAAAATTCTTGCAACGGCAAGAATTTTTTATTTAATAAAATTCGTATGTCCCTGGTTCGCTGCCTGCCTGCAGGGATTCCTGGAGGTGCTATCATACCAGGAATGTTGTTTTCTGTAAACACTTTTTAAACATTAATATTCCCAACAATCTAATGATTCAAGGTAACCATAGGTGAATCTGTGTCATCGAGGATCAAAACCAAACTCTTCATTGCTTTGGGGATATGTGATATACATAAAAGTGGATTGACATTGATTCCATCACAGTTGTATTACTAAGGGAATATTCCATTCTGCGCAAAAGCAGAACAGAGGATGATGAGTTTGGTAATATCAATTGTACCCATTAGTAATAGGTATAAGTATCAACATATTCAGGATCCGGATCGATGTGATGCGCCAGTTTTGTGATCCGGCCCGAAGTATCAAAACTAAAGACATCATCAAAAATGGTTTCAGAACTACCGTCAAAGACAACAGTCTTCTTAGGAGGATTCACCGACGATTTTCCAAAATAGCTTTGACCAAGATTGGCATAGCCAAGTGTGTTTTTATTGTTAGCATCAAAATCAGAAAAAGTAACAGATTCTACTAGAGTGCCGTCCCACCAAATTGTCTCATTTTTAATTACGTTTCCATTTTGTATCGTTAAATATTGTACGCTAAGTGAATCACCATTAAAATCGTAGTTGGTTTTCGAGATTAAATATCCATCTGAATTGTAATGATATGATGCAAGACCATCAGCGGTGACAGATGAATCAACAAGGTTTTGACTATTTAAAAAGTAATAACTGGTATCAGAAATTTGTGCAAATACAATATTTGTGATTTCCACTATTTTATTACCAGTGTATTCAAATTCTGTATATTGATTTGATGCATAATCAATTCGGGTCAACTGGTTTTTACTGTTGTAGCTATACGATCTGCTCGATGTGTAAAGTGGAGATGCATCGCGAAACAATGTTTTGATCAGGGAGCCTTGTGTAGTATTGGTTGTGTTATCTTTAGCACAGGACGCATGAAACATAATCAGGATAACTGATGCATAAAAAAATGGCCTTAAGTACATGTGTTTTGGTTTTATGTGAATCGATAAATCCTCTATCACAGGCTAAGATATGTAAGTCTAAAGGAAAAGCATAAAAAATAGTAAAGATCCTTTTTATGAAACCTTTGTCTTCATTTTAAATGAAACTGCTCAGTTGGGCAAGCACAAGCGGTTGGTAGATAACTCCCCACTGGGAATAGGCCAGATGTAATTTTTAGCTGTGACCGGGACTTCTGGTGCAGTACCGATACTTCCCTTTTTCGAAGGCAAGGTCCGTACATTTCTTTGCAAATCCTGTAGTCTTAAACCTTCACCCAAGAATTCGATTCGTCTTTCACTAAGAATAGTTTGAATTAATTTTTCCTGCGAATTGATTTCATCATCTGGAAAAAGATAACTTGAATGTGAACGGTTTCTTACAGCCTTCAGCAAATTAACAGCAGTGCTTAATTCATTTAATTGTGCAGCGGCTTCAGCATAATTGAGCATCACTTCTGCATATCTAATTACGGGTACATAATCCCTAAAAGGAGCTGTTGTGATTGAAAATTTTCTCAATACTTTTTGTTTAGCTGCGTTCGTGGTAACCAATGCAGAACGAGCGTCCTCAATAGTACTGAATACCGGATTGCTCACAATTCCTGCGACTGCCAGAAATATAATGGGTTGTCCTAAATAATTAAAAGCAAGGGAGTATTGTGAAGATGGGGTTTCCGTATTGGAATTTGCAAATGGAATCGAAAAAATAGATTCAGGTCCTGTATAACTTCCGTTGAATAGATTGCTTACGGTGGCATCTAGATTATGTGTTATTGAACCACTGGTATATTGATAAGGACTATTTGCAGGTACCAGCTTTGCTGCTTCTTCTTTTACTTTTATGTAATTAGATTGATTTAAATACACTCTTGTTTTTAATGCAATGGCTGAACTTTTGTGTGCCCTCGATATATTTAAAAATGAAGTTGGATAGGATACTGGTAATTCAAGTTCTGCTTCATCAAGATCCAATATGATCTGATCGTAAATTTCTTCCACAGAACTACGAGCAAGATCATTGTATCCAGCACTTGTAATAGGGATCAATCGAAGAGGAACACCTAAGGCATTTTTATCTAAATTAAATGGTTTGGCATAAGTCTGTATCAGACTCAAATAACTCAGTGCGCGGATAAATTTAGCTTCTGCCATATAAAGGCGCGCAATACTGTCATTTATTATAGTCGTATTTTTTAAATTGCTTATTAAAATATTGGATGCATTAATAGCAGAATATGCGGAAGCCCAAACATTGTTGATATATTCGTTGGTTGAGGCAACGTTTTGATTCCACACTGCAGATCCTGTTGCAGCATTTCCATCGTTTTGACCGAATTCATCTCCGCGTTGTTCATTAAACACAATAAATCGTCCACCATATAAATTTGGATTTTGCATTTTGCTGTAAAGGTTATTAACCTGAGCCAAAATTTTACTAGGTGTGCTGAAGGCTTCCGCTTCATTAATACTGGTTTTAGGCACAGTATCCAAAAAATCACCTTCGCAAGAAGAAAATCCTGTAAGCAATATGATGATTGCAACAAAAATTTGAGTGTAGATTTTATATGTACGTTTCATAGGAGTTTATATTAAGAATGTAAACTGAAATTAGAATCCGATATTCATACCAATTGAAAATACTTGTGCATTTGGAGGAATATTTTGATCCTTACCACTATGTATTGAATTTCCATTTATTGAAACTTCTGGATCAGATCCGCGGTATTTTGTGAGTGTATACAAATTAACTGCTTGTGCATAAATCCTGGCAGTAGAAATTTTGCCTTTGAACATTTTACTTCCGAGTGGTATGTTGTACCCTACTGATATATTTTTTAATTTTAAATAAGCGCCATCTTCAACTTTAGAAGTTGCCGAAAATGAAAAACCTGCAGAAACATTATCTCCGTAATATAATTTTTGAATTTCTGTTTGCTGACCAGGTGTGGTCCATCGATCTTTGATAAATGTACCATTATTGAAATACCGTTGATCAGAATTGGTTGCTCTCGTTCCATTGTACAATTTATTTCCACCAACAAATGTCAATTGGATATTCAAATCAAAATTTTTGTAAGAAATGCTATTATTGATTCCACCAAAAAATTTTGGAAGTGAAGGTCCCTGGATCACTCCGTCTTTGTAATTATCTATGGCGGGTGCCGGACTACCATCCAGGTATGTCCATCTTGGTGATCCAATGTGATTATATTGCACGGACTCACCTTCACTATTGATAAACACCATTAAACCATTATCGGGATTTACACCAACTGTTGGTACTGCAAAAATAGAACCTATTGAATATCCTACTCTGGTCATATTTTGCACTCCAAAAATACTGGGTACATACACATCACTTACTAATGAAGTGACTTTATTGGAGAGTGTTGAAAAATTAATATTCAGATCCCATTTAAAATTGTGCTTCTTGACAATGCTTCCAGTAATTGCCAATTCTACACCTCTATTGTACATGCTACCAACATTAGCATTGATATAGTTACCCGGGATGCCTGCGGAGAGTGCCTGAGGAGCTTTCAGAATAAGGCCGTCAATTAAATTATTGTAGTAATCAAATTCAATACTAATGCGATCATTGAGGAATGAAAAATCCAAACCGATATCCAATTTTGAACTCGTTTCCCATTTTAAATCCGGGTTGCCTGCTTGCGCATATGTCAGTGTCGGAGATCCACCATAGGTAGAAGAAACATAAGAACCAATTGCAGGGTAGTCACCGATTTCACTATTTCCAACCACGCCATAACTTGCCCTGATTTTTATATTATTGAAAAGATGTTTAATTGATGAGTTTGAATAAAAATCTTCTTTGTAAAGATTCCATCCTACTGAACCGCCAACAAAATTTCCAAATTTATTTCCATCAGCTAATGCTGACAACCCATCACGTCTGAAATTAAAACTAAATAAATAGAGTTTATCATAGTCATAAGTTATATTAGAGAAATAAGACAACAATGCATTTTCGGAAAAGACATTGCCTATAGGTGATATATTCACAAACCCACCCTGATAGTTTGTATAATCCGGGTCCGTGATATTTGAGCGTTGTGCACCCCAAGAATCAATCACCGTTTTAATTCGTTCATATCCGACTAATAAACTTAGATTATGAATATCGTGCAGACTGGTATTGTATTTTAAAGTATTTACCCAATCTGAGCGATGATAATTTGAAAAAACATTTGTGGCTACACCATTTGCAGAAGCACCTCCTCCATGTAAAGGATTTAAAAAAGAAGTATTCTGCACCTGTAGATTGTTGATACCATAACTGCTTCGCATTAGAAGGGAATTCGAAATTTTCCATTCTCCGAATATATTTCCAATGAGTGTATTATTTTCCGATGTATTGACATCCAGTTTTTGTACAAGCGCCAGATTATAAGCATTGATTGTACCAATTGTGCCGGGGTTGTTCTTTCCATAACCTACTGAAGTTCCATTTTGAATACTGTATGTTCCATCCGGATTATAAACAGGAACATTAGGCGGCAAGACATACGTCATTCTTCCCAAAGGTTCATTGGTGATGTATTCTGAGTTGTAAGAAGATGATGACAATGAATTGCTTGGAATAGCACCCGTATTAGGACCAATATTCAATCCATTGCTGTATGAAACATTGCCACCAATCTTTAAATAATCATTCATCTGATTATCGATATTGAGCCTTGTCGAGTATCTCTCAAAACTATTGTATTTGATAAAACTATTTTGCTGATTGTAACCAAAAGAAAAATAATAGTTGGTAGAATTATTGGCACCAGAAACACTGACGTTATGGTTGTGAGAGTATCCAGGTCTATAAGCGACATCATACCAATTGGTATTCACAATGCTACCATCAGGATTTTTCATCAGTGCATATCCTGGTTCTCTGCCTGAATTGACCATCGCTTCATTTTTAATCATCACATAGTCTTCAGCATTTAATAATTCTGGTAGATTATATGGAGTACTTCGACTCACCCAATTGTCATAGTTAACTCTAACTCTTCCCTTTTTACCCTTTTTTGTACTAATTACCATAACACCGTTGGCTGCTCTTGAACCATAAATAGCTGCTGCAGATGCATCTTTCAAAATGTCTATTGACTGGACATCATTTGGATTGATATCCGATAATGGATTGTTGCCTATCATTCCACCAATGTTTCCTGTAAACAGACTAATTCCATCGAGTATTACCAGTGGAAAAAGTCCGGAGGTGATTGTATTTATTCCACGGATTCTCAAGACCGGTGTATTATTCAGCACATTGGTAGGTTGAATAATGTCTATACCCGGAGCCTGCCCTCCTAAAAGTTGATCAATGCTCACTGCGGGCCGGCTTTGAAATTGTTTTGCCGATATGCTTGATACAGCTCCCGAAAATTCGCTTTTCTTTTGGACCGTATAACCGCTGACTACAAGTACCTCATCGAGTTCCGTATTTTTTTCCTGCAATAAAACGAGAATGAATTCTTCAGAATTGATCTGAATCGTCTGCTTTTGAAAACCGATGTAACTTGCTTCTAATTCAATTGGAAACTTTTGAGGAACAAGTATGGAGAATTCACCAAGGACATTTGTCAGTGTGAAATTGTTTGTTCCTTTTAATTGAATGCTGACACCTTCCAATGTGGAATTGTTTCTAAGGTCTTGGACCATACCTTTTAAAGTAATTTGTTGTGCTGATGCTAAAGAAGAAATAAAAAAGCACAACATGAGGATGAAGTGGGGCTTTGATTTAAGCTCTAAATGGTAAAATGAATTCATATGAAATCGGATTAAATGATAGTTCTTAAACGGGATGAAAAATGAGAATTTTTGGTTTTGTCAAGGTTTTTTATCTTCATTTCCATGCTAGAAATTAAAAGTTTGCAAAACTAAAAACTTTTATCAAATTATAATACAACACATTAGTAATGAGGTTAATATGAGGACAATTTCCTACTAATTTTATTTAAAATGGCCTAATTAATTGATGAATGGGAAAATTGGGAGCATTCAGAAAAGAAAATTATAGAAAAATTAATTGAATTCCATTTAAGGCAAATGATCAAAATGAGGACTATTTCAATGGTTTTTTTGGCTTTCTACCATAAGTTTTTATTTTAATGTCAAAACAAGTTCGAGCGATGAGCTAATGGATAAAATAGGAGTTTAAGAAGTTGAGTCAATAGAATTATTGGAATTAAGAAACTATTCAGTATAAGTGTTTGGTGTGGGTGTCTGTGTAGAAGAAATAATCTGTGGAGTTAGAATTAATAAAAGCCGCTTATTTTTGGTTTCTTTTATTTTTTGTAGAAAAATTCTACTTTGTCTTTTTCATTTAATAATGCGAATTGCATTCTCATCAAGCAAAGTTTTCAATACTCTCCCATAGATATCGAAAAGGCGTTAACTTAAAGAAAAAAAATTTGCTCATTGCAAAATTCGTCTGAACCCCACACCCCTTGAGGGGCTTTTACTTTGGAAAATCTGAATAAATTTTGTGTATAGCATAAAATATTTTCATTAATTTTTACAAACTCCATTCAACTTCTAAAAAATTATGTTATTCAGATGTTCGAGAATTTAGGCCCCTTTCAAGGGGTTTAGGGTTCGACGCGATCATGCTATTGTTGATGATTTCTTACTTAGGTTGACGCTTATGCGATAGATATTAGTAGCTCAATATACAATTTTCTGAGTGATTCAACGACAATAAAAATTTCTATGCGGCCGGATCACATTGCCACCTAAAAAATCAATAATCGCAGGTTCAGAATAAATATGACCGCGTGAATGAATCCTGCATTTTACATTTATTAATTCCTTAAAGTATTCTAGCGTTAATTTTTCTTTGGCATCGATCCCATGAAAACTGGTTTCCTGAATTCCCCAGGTAAATAAAAATTGTGTATTCATATTCTGAATGTGTTGCTTAACAAGTTTAGAATTAGAAAGCACTTTATAATTCGGAATGATAATCTGATCATGACCACTCATGTGTGGATTGTCCATAATTACAGAATAGCCGGATGCTATTATAGCTTTATCAGGATGGCTTTGCAATGAATTGATCAGTGCCGCTAATCCACCTTGTGAAAGGCCGCATACATAGAGTTCCTCATATTTTGTTTTTATATACTTGCTGATTGCAAAACTTTGAATCAGGTAATATGCTGAATAGGAAGTACCGGAGTTCAATAAATAATTTACAAAGGAGGTTTCGCTGATTTTTTTTATGCCATTGTGAATTGCAAGAAAATCGTCATTGGGTTTGACCAAAATAAATAAATCGCCATAGCTCCTCATCAGATCGACGATATTGCTCTGATAATTTTTTTTGTCATTATAAAACATTGCACTGGACTGATTGATACCGGAACCAGGAATGATATGAATTCCTACTTTCTTACCGGATTTGCCAAAGCCCACTTTGAAATAAGCAAATGCTGTATCTATTCTGTCATTGTACTTAAATGTAATTATGAGAATATGTGCTTTTAGTGTAGAAGATAAAATTTGAATTTTATCATAAGCAATATCAAAAGAATCAATATTAGTTTTGAGAGCATTTATTCTATTGTAGAGTACTTCGTGATTAGTAACAGGAGGATATCTCAATTTGTCCAATTTAGAAAGCTTTGCATTGAATTGATCAGCAATTCTAAATGATCCTGTGTAGTTATATTTATTGCGATCAGATTTGTTTGAATCAATTATCGCATTAAGCTTTTCCAATGCGACTTTATCCATTTCAATTCTATCCCAGGATTCCATTGTTGAAGGTGTCTGCCCAAAACAAAAAGTCAATGGAATAAAGAGTAAAAGAAGTGCAAATCGATTCATGGAATAACTACAGACAAGATTGAATCGCGGCGATCGAAACGTTTGCAATAACTTCTTGCCAATGACCAGGGCGAATTGAGGCAATCCAAATAGGTATCAATGTTACCACCAACAGATCGATCCATGAAAATCATTCGAAGTTTTGAAACAGCATCCTTATTTGCACCAGGAATTTTGTCGAAACTATTTATGGAATTGTGATCGATGATAAATCCTTGAGATTGGATTTTAGAATGATCACATAGTAATGCAATGGATATCAGAAAGATTATTTTCATAAGGATGCGATTTTAGCAAGCAATACTTTATTGTGTAGGAGTATTATAGTTTAATAAATGATTTCGTATGAACATACTCACCAATTTTAAATACCATGATATAGGTTCCACTAATCAGTTTTTCAATTTGTAATTGATTTGAATATAAACCTTTATCCAAAGTTTTCTTCATTAATTTTTGAATGACTTTACCATCAGTTGAAACCAACTCAACACTTACCTTGCTTTTCTTTTCCAAATTAATAGAATAATTCAAAACATCAGTTGCTGGATTTGGATAAATAGAACACTCTAATTGATTCGAATCATTTACAAGCTCAATCCCTGTGATGGTTTTATTTATGGTCCAACTGACTAAACTGATATGTTTGGTGGAATGATTATCTATTCGGAGCAATGAGCTGGTGTCAATGACACTTACCACTAATGAATGCGTACCATTTGTTAAATTATTTTGATCCAATTCAATGGAATCTATATCACTGGCAACTTCCGTTCCATCGAGATTCCAATGAATATTTAACGTATTGGGTTCAGGCTTCATCAATTCAGTCAATTTAAAATCAATAAAGCGAGCGGTAGTATTTATGCTGGCATTAGTTGGCGTATAACTCACGATTGGATTCACCCGTGAGTGTATGGATTCTATAATCGTTTGGCTACATACATTACAATAAGGCCTGTTTAAAATCCGCATCTTACAATTTTCATGAGGCCTGTACCACAATCCTGAATTTTGATAAATTCCAATTTGATTATATCCAAGCCAGTTTTTCCATTTTACCAAAGCAGGATCTGTTTCTTTGGTCATATTGAACGTTTCCCTTGCATATTGATCTCCTGCATAATATTCATCAGCAAGTCCTGCAAAGGAATGCCCCAATTCATGAGCCGTAATTTCAGGACTTGAGTTATCTAATGTTGAAGTTGCAAACGTACCACCACTTCCACCGTAATATGGTGTATTTGAAAGTATGAGCACCTGATCATAGTTTGGAAAATGAGTTGAAAGTACATTTACAATATTGGATACATTTTTTGGAACAATTAATCTGTGTATTCCATACGCATCGAAACTACATCCGAAGTATGTGATGGGATCTGAAACTGGAACCGAAGAGTTACAATCAGGAGCAGTGTTGGGATGTTTCGCTCCGGATTCAGCAGAAATTACCCCTATTGCAAATACATTAAAATAATTGTTGTAGTTAATCCAAGGAGATTGTGATAAAACATAATTGGACAATCGATTTGCATCTTGAATAAACTTGTCTTGCTCCGAAGCTGTGTATCCATCTCCCATGATGACCATATTAATAAACTTGTTTGCATCTCCTTTGTATTGTAATGTATCCATATTAAAAGTTTGTGAATGGATACTATTCAGGTTTATGATTACAATAAGTGCATGAAGTAAGGTATTCTTCATTCTAGTATAATTTTAAAATTGTCTGATCTTTTATTGTTTTGTTTTTTATTGTTTCTGAAATCTTCAGTTCATTGGAATCTCCACTAGTCTGAAACCGGATAAAAAATTCGGATTGATCCAGTATGGTATCCTTTACTGCAAAGGTATTGTCTGCTGTCCAGTATTCAATGTGTTTATATAATGGATGCTCTATCGACATGCTGTCAATCAGTTTTTTATTGTTATACACATAAACAGATAAATAATTGTCAGTGAGAACAGGATTTTGATTCTGGATTTTTAATTTTCCGGCAGTTTGCGTTGTGCTCACCAGATTCATAATTGACTTGGAATCAGTCGAACTTTTATGGATATTAATAACTGCAAATACAATGGTATCACTATCTCTATTTTCATTCTTCAAGGCAGATCGGCAGCAAGAAAACAGGATGAGTAGAAATAGAATTGATTTCATTTGTAAAAATAGGTTCTATTTTGCTTTAATTCTGTTTATTTGTTTTTCAAAACACAAACTGTTTTCAATTCCGGCATACTGGCCATAGTTAGGAATCTGTTGATATCCATTCTTTTGATAAAGTGCAATTGCCTCTGGTTGTTTTTTCCCTGTTTCGAGTATACATTTTTCATAAGCAAGTTCAGCAGCCCACATTTCTAATTCATTCAATACTTTGCTGGCGATTCCATGGCCTCTGCTTTCAGGCAATGTATACATTCGTTTAACTTCCATGATGTTTATGCTATATGCTTTGATGGCACCGCAAGATATGGGCTTATCATTTTCATAAGCAACAACCACATGTTTGATCTTGTCAATTTTATTGAATTGAGCGTAAAAGGAATGATCAGCCCCATCTCTTATAGCTAAATCAGCATCCAGGTATTTAACGAGATTTATAAAATCGTGATGGTCTGAATTGGTTCGTATTATTTGAAGCATCTAAAATGTATTTACATAGGTGGAAGTCCAACAGATTCTCTGCGTTTGTTTAAATTTTCCGGATCATCAATTTCCCAAAGTTGCATTTGTTTTTTTGTTTGATTTAGACAAGAGTGTGATCCATAATGTTGTTTCTTGCCAGGATATTTTGGTATCCTGTCTTCCAAATATACTAGTTCTAATTTAGGTGCCATGGTATGAGAAGATATTCAATGTTCAATTACATCCTTTTACAATTCCGTTACATCGTTTTACACCTGAAAAGCCATCACATTAATACCCAACCATACCTTTGGCTCATTGTTTCACTAAAACATATAAAATCATGCATAACCTCTTTCTATCTTTCTTTCTACTAATACAAGCATTGATTCCCTGTTTTCAAGATTACGAAATACACAAACCATCGGCAACTAATAAAGTATTCCGGTCATTAGACGGCGGACAGACCTGGCAAGACATTAGCGATGGGCTTCCTGAAAAATTTGCACCTGGATGCATTTACGTAGATAACACCGAAGTGTTATTGGGCTCTGATATTGGTATTTACCGCAGTCGCACGAACACCGGTTCACCTAATTGGATAAAAGATGTTTATCAGGGTAATGGGATCTCTGACATATTCCCTGGTAAGGCCGGGCGTTATGCTCGCACATATGAAGATGGATTTTTGCAAGAAGTTATGAACTCTGGTGTCTGGATTCCAAAATATAAAGAATTTAATGGTTATTGGGTTCGCAGCATTTCAGAAACTCAGGATGGGACAATTTTTATAACTACTGATAAGGGTGTGTATAAATCAACTGACCAGGGAAAAAACTGGAAAATGATCCATGCTGATGAACAAGTCATGAGCTTAGTTGAAGCTGATGGAGTAATGATAGGTGCTGCATTTAAAGGATTGCTTAGATCCACGGATAAGGGCGAACATTGGAATTATGTGCTGACAGATAGTGGTTCGATCCGCAAATTAGGTATCATTAATGGACATTTTTATGCCATTACTAACGGAGTTGGCGAATGGAATAAAATCATGTCTGATACAGACGGCATGGCAAATAGTCTTTTAATATCTAAAGACAAAGGTTTAACCTGGCAGAACATGGATAAAAGCCTTACGGCAGGCAGATTCGTATACGACTTGACGAAGAGACCACCGGTTCAGTTCATTAACGATGTCGAACAGCTTGGTGAATACCTCTTTTGTAGCTTAGACTCTGGTATTTACCGCTCCTCCAATCAAGGTAAATCCTGGGTGCTTGTGTTCTCTTCTAAAGATAAGAAGATGTTCAATTTTGCTGTTTCGGGTAAAGTGATTTATGCCATATACGGTAGCATATTAGGAGGTTGTTGAAAAAAACGCCTTATTTTTCGGACATGTTAGACGTCCGTTTATTAAAATATCTTCAGCTTATAG
>JAYVIT010000081.1:0-2415 GCA_043769965.1 Saprospiraceae bacterium | reverse complement strand
TGAAATTGGTGAAATTCAAGTGCAAGGACCACAGGTGATGAAAGGCTATTTCAACCGTCCTGATGAAACTGAAAAAACCATAGTAAATGGTTGGTTGTGCACAGGAGACATAGGCTTAATGGATGTAGATGGCTTTTTCAAAATTGTGGATCGTAAAAAAGATATGATCATAGTCTCTGGTTTTAAGGTATTTCCAAATGAGTTGGAAGAAGTGATTTCTAAGCATCCTAAAGTTCTCGAAGTGGCAGCAGTAGGCGTTCCGGATGAAAAATCTGGTGAAGTCGTAAAGGTTTTTATTGTAAAAAAAGACAAGAGTCTTAGTGAATCTGAAATCATTGATTATTGCAAACAATATTTAACCAACTATAAGGTACCAAAATCCGTCGAATTCAGAGAATCTTTGCCAAAAACCAATGTTGGTAAGGTATTGCGAAGGGAATTAAAAAACCAGTGATTAAATTATTTGTTATTAAAAGGATGCTGTCTATATTAGCTAAAAGTCATATTTAAAGAAAAAAAATTTCAACTTTATACTTTAATTTGAATATCCGTAAATTCTATATTTCATTCACAATAAAAAACCAAAATTATGAGTCGATTTACAAACGCTATGGTCTTACTTGGAATAGGTGTTTTGACTACCATTTTTTCCTGTAAAAAAGACGATCCGATTATCCATGTCGATCCAGGAATAAATTTTGCAAGTGGAACCGGACTGATAAATGCTGATATTTCAGTGCCAATTTATACGCCTATAAAAATTAAATTAACTGCAGTTAAAGGAAGCACTCCGCTTAAGTATATTAAAGTAGAGGTAGATGGGATTCAATTAGCACCATCGGACTTCGACATAAATGGGGTAGATGCTCCTGCCAACCCTGCCTTATTATTTAACCAAGACAAAGAAGGGGTGACAAATACCTATGAATTTGATCCATCAACCGAACCGGATACCATTTTGTATGAATTCACTATTGCTGATGATAATGACAGTCTGGTTGTTAATTCAATTAGTGTAATTTTTACAGCTATTCCAGCCACCGAAAGAGCCAAAGGATTGATTGTATATAATTTTACCGGCCCAAGACAAGCAGGTGTGGATTTATTTAACTCTAAAATTGTATCCGGGAATGATCCCAATGCGACTATTAGGGATTACGGTGTAGTTGATCCAATGTCTAATGGTACCTGGGTTAAAAAATTTACACCTCGAAATGGCTCTATCATTAAGGATCCGCCAGCAGGATTATCATTTTCCGAAATTTCCTATGTCGAGGATATTATTTATCTGTTTGATAATGGATCAAATGATGTAGGAACAACTGACACAAAAGTCTTAGCTAAAGGAGATTTTTTTATAGTTAAAAATGGAACTGCATATTTTGCGATTTCTATTGACAATTTGACATTTACTGCAAATGACAATTTGGATAATTACGAGATTGCAATTAAAAGATAATTTAAAATTAATTCTGATTTAAAAGACCCTTCAAAATTTTGAAGGGTCTTTTATTTGGTTTAACCAACAGCTGCAATTCAAAGCTATATTTACCTATGACACGTTTTCCAATTTCAATAAAAGCCTATTTTCTTTAATATCAGTATCTATCTTTACTCAAAAATTACCAGATCTTGCAAACCTTATCTATAGTTATTCCTGTCTACAATGAGGAAAAAACCATCCACCTTATCTTGGAAGCTATTTCCAGAGTGACTTTGATGGAAGGGATACAAAAGGAAATTATCCTTGTTAATGACTGCTCAAAAGATAGGACGGAAGAACGTCTATTGGAATATATTAATCGCAATCCAGATCAAAACTGCCAATATTTTAAACACGAGGTAAATCAGGGAAAAGGTGCTGCATTGCATACCGGTATTCAAAAAGCCGGAGGTGACTATGTCATAATACAGGATGCAGACCTGGAATATGACCCAAGAGAGTATAATGATTTACTTAAGCCAATTCTTGAAGGGCATGCAGATGTAGTTTATGGTTCACGCTTTATTGGTGGCAATCCACATCGTATATTGTTTTTTTGGCATTCTATTGGAAATCAATTGTTGACATTTTGTTCGAATGTGTTTACCAATCTCAACCTGACCGACATGGAAACCTGTTACAAACTTTTCAAATCAGAAATAATCAAGAATTTAGATTTAAAAGAAAAGCGATTCGGATTTGAGCCAGAAGTCACATCCAAAATTTCCAAGTTGACTAATATAAGAATTTATGAAGTTGGAATTTCTTATTATGGAAGAACATATGCAGAAGGTAAAAAAATCAATTGGAAAGACGGATTCCGGGCGATTTATTGCATATTGAAATACAATTTGTTTACGTTGAGGGGGAAAATTGACCACTGACCGCCGACGGCCGATAAGATTTTGTAAGCAGTTTTAATTTATTACTTA
>JAYVIT010000080.1:0-5511 GCA_043769965.1 Saprospiraceae bacterium | reverse complement strand
GTGGTGATCAATGAAGAAGATTGCAATACGCTAAGAGGTATTGAAACAACTGCATTGATTGATAATGATAAAGTAATTGAAAATCTGGGATTGCGGATTGTAGGACGTTTTACACTTCACAATATCATTAATCCAATAACAGATGAATTGATACTTGAAACAGGTAGTTACATTGATGACAAAACTGCACAGTTAATAGAAAAATTGGGAATCGAATCTGTAACCATAAGATCTGTATTAACCTGTGAATCGAAAAAAGGGGTGTGTACAAAATGTTATGGTAAAAACCTGGCAACAGGAAGGATTACAGAAGAAGGAGATGCTGTCGGAATTATTGCGGCGCAAAGTATCGGTGAACCAGGAACACAGCTTACACTTCGTACATTTCACGTAGGAGGGGTTGCATCAGTATCAAAAGCAGAATCTGAAATCATGTCCAAGTTTGATGGTATCATCGAATACGATGGATTGAAAGTTTCTGAGTTTAATGAAAATGGCGTGAAGAGTTCTATCGTCATTTCGAGATCCGGAGAGATAAAACTTTTGGATGCTGAGACAGGAAAGATTCTGACTAATGCACACATACCATACGGATCTATTTTATATGTAAAGGATCGTCAGAAAGTTGTCAAAGGAGATTTGGTTTGTAACTGGGATCCATTTAATGCATTGATCATTTCGGAGTTTTCCGGAATTATTAAATACGATTCTATTGATGAAGGTGTAACGTATAGAATGGAACGCGATGACCAAACCGGATATTCAGAAAAAGTAATTATTGAATCTAAGAATAAAAAGAAAATACCAGCGATTTCAATTGTGAATGCAGCAGGTGTGGAATTAAAAACATATTCACTTCCGGTGGGAGCCTATATCACAATTGATGATGACACTGAAATCAGTGCTGGTCAAAAGATTGGAAAAATACCACGTAACGTAAGCAAGGTGACGGATATCACAGGAGGTCTGCCAAGGGTAACAGAATTATTCGAAGCAAGAAATCCATCCAATCCGGCAGTAGTTTCAGAAATTGATGGAATCGTTTATTACGGAAAAATCAAAAGAGGTAACCGTGAAATTTTTGTCGAAGACGAGCGCACAAATCAGAGACGCAAATATTTGATTGGTTTATCTAAACACATTCTCGTTCAGGAAGGTGATTTCGTGAGAGCAGGTACACCATTGTCTGATGGTACAACAGCTCCAAGAGATATCATGATGATCAAAGGTTTGTTTGCTGTACAATCTTATCTGGTGAATGGAGTACAGGAAGTATATCGTTCACAGGGTATCAACATCAATGACAAACACATTGAAGTAATCGTGCGTCAGATGATGCGTTGGGTGCAGATTGAAGATCCGGGTGATACCACTTTATTAGAAGGAGAGCCGGTGGATCGTTGGGATTTTGTAGATGCAAACGATGAAATATTTGATAAGAAAGTAGTGACTGAAGCAGGTGATTCTGCAAAATTGAAACAAGGTCAATTGGTTTCATTGCGTCAGATCCGTGAAGAAAATTCATTCTTAAAAAGAAATGATAAGAAGTTGTTGGATTACAGAGATGCGACTCCAGCCACAGCAAGTCCTTTATTATTAGGAATAACAAGAGCTTCATTAGGAACGAGTAGTTGGATATCTGCAGCATCATTCCAGGAAACTACAAAAGTATTAAGCTCTGCTGCAATGGCTGCTAAGAGTGATGACCTTTCCGGATTGAAAGAGAATGTCATTATCGGTAAGAAAATTCCAGCAGGTACTGGCGCAAGAAAGTACAAAGATCTTTTTGTGCGATCTGCAAACAGCAAAAAAAGTCTAGCAGAGATTGAAGATTAAAATAAAAAAAGGCTTCCGAATTCGGGGGCCTTTTATATTTTATTGAATTTGCATTTCGCAATGGAAATCAAATTTCATACCTTGTATATTGACTAAAGGATTGACATACCCAAGTTGACCATCAAAAAAAACACCCACTGACTTGAGTCAGTAAACATATTCTGCCACGAAGACATAGCCAAAAAAATCACCCCGCTTAAATCGCACTTCAATTACAATTGATTTCAATCAATTGTAAGTCTAAGAGATAAATTAAAAAAGTCAAAACAGGTCAGATTACATGGTGAAATAATTCTCAAACTTACTCATGTGAACCCTCCCAAATTCGCTGAGCATAATTTTCTTCCTAATCATGATTGTGTTGCGATTTTGACCTCCCTTTCTTGCTACGTAAATTCTACGCTCAAGGGAGGTGAAGAAAAACACTTCCTCTCCTCCCTTGTGCATAGCTTGAGTGTGCAGCAAAAAGGGAGGACAAATTCGCTGTACAAATATTTTTGTGGCAACAAGTATCTTAATGAAATTACTATTTCCATAGCATGTTTTGGCAAACAGAGTTTGCCGATCATCCCGCAGAATTGCGGGAACGTAGGCTAAGCCTACGCCGAGCTTAGGGTTCAACGATGCACGATTCTGGTAAAAGAATAAAACTGTTGAACTAACGTTAATTTGATTTTGAAGCTGATTGGAGTATTCCGTTGGCTTTTTTGTGACAATTTATTTTTGTATTTTTACCTAATAACAAAATGATTTTTTATGAAAGTTCTATCAAATCTAATTTTTCATTTTTTTGTATTGCAAATTGCTTTTTCCCAATCTACTGCTACCGTTTACGGGAAGATAACTAATCCTACTAGCAATACTGTTTACATTCGCTATTACAGGGATCTTGTAAGTTATAAACAGGTATTTGCTGATTCTGCACGGTTGGATCATGACGGTCGCTTTGCAATGACATTCCCTTGGAAAAAGTCATTTCAAGCTGAATTTGTTCATGGTAAAGAAATGACAAAAATGTTTATTGGTGTAGGCGATAATATAAAAATAGAACTGGATGCTAATCGTTTCGATGAATCTATTATCTATTCAGGTAAAGGTGCTGAGGCGAACAATTATCTCGCACAAAAAGAATTAAAATTTCCCAAGGGAATGGCATCTGGCATTTATAAAATGCAAGAAAAGGAATTTGTAAATTTCATTGACTCATTACATAATGCTCAGTTAAATTTATTCAACTCCTATTTTTCAAAAATCGGAAATAAAAGCAGTTCTACGAAAGCATTTAAAGAATATGAAGATGCAGAAATAAACTATTATTGTTGGGAGGCTAAGAATGATTATCCAGGAATGTATACCTATTTTAACAAACTCAAGGATGATGTAATCTTAAGCGATTCTTACTATTCTTTTTTAAAACAAGTTTCTATAAATAATAACAAAGCGCTTAATTCCATTTCTTATCTCCAGTTTGTCGATTCTTATATAAATGAGGATGTAAGGAAAATCTATAAGCAAGATACCACTAAGAAGATCATAGAAATCAAGGAGGAACTTATTGAAAAACATCTAACCGGAGAAACTAAGTCGTATGCTTTAGCAAATTGGGCCTATGGAATACTTAATCGGAATTCTGATGTTATAAATGGAAAGCGTATTATAGAAAAATATAAAAGCAATTCTAAGGATAAGCAATATGCACAAATGTTGGATCAAGCATTTAAAGAAGCGGCCAGGCTTGCAGTAGGCAATCCTGCACCAACTTTCAGCTATGCTGATTTAACAGGAAAGATGGTTTCACTGACAGACTTTAAAGGAAAAATTGTTTATCTCGACATATGGGCCAGTTGGTGTGGTCCCTGTTTGATGGAAATACCCCATGCCAAAAAACTTAAAGAGCAACTTGAAGAAAAAGACGTAGTGTTCCTATATGTTTCCATAGATGAAAATGAAGAAGCATGGAAAAAACTGGTTACTGAAAAAGAATTAAAAGGAGTGCATCTGATCTCAAAAGGAAATTTTAATTCTGATATCAGTAAGTTATATAATGTCAGAGGAATACCGCGATACTTCATCATTGACAAAGAAGGAAAAATTGCTGACAATAATGCGAAGCGGCCTAGTGGAAATGTTCAAAGAGATTTGGAGGAATTCTTAAAGTAGGAATTATTAATTTAATGACTTCGTTAGGCGTAGGCTGCGCCTACGTCTGTGCGTCAGGCAAAATCCGTTCTGCTCTTGTATGCTGGTTAATACGATTACAATTGATTCTAAGGATTGGTTTGATTCCGATATATTAAGAATTCTTCTTGTAATGAAATTACTATTTTCATAGCATGTTTTGGCAAACAGAATTTGCCGATCATCCCGCAGAATTGCGGGAACGTAGGCTACACCTACGCCGAGCTAAGTGAAAAGTGAAAAATAATGTGATGGCCATAACCTCGAAGAGGTGACATTATTATAGAAAAATATCTATTCAAGTTTTTAAACCCCGTAGGGGTGAAATTAAAAATCTCACTATGATTAAAAAGGTAGAATTCATTGACGCTCAATTCTCAATTTGAGCAAGAAAGAAATTTCACCCCTTCTGGGTTTGAATTTTTGTTTTGTTATAATTCTATAATCATTCCACCCCTTCGGGGTTGAAATACTAAATATGAATGGCAACGTAGAGAGCTTGTCGAACTATAAATTCACCATATTCCTTCTCACATACTTCCCCAAAATATCAAATTCAACATTAATTAAATCTCCTGGCTTAATTCTCTTTAAATTACTATGCTCAAGTGTATATGGAATGATCACAACACAAAAAGAATTTTTCTTTAGTTTGGAAAGGGTAAGACTTATGCCGTTTAAACAAATGGAACCTTTTTCGACTACTAAATGAAAGTCATTTTTATCCAACTCAATTTGTAGTTCTTTGCTTCCTTTATGATCAGTCACTTTTAATACTTTGGCTGTATGATCAACATGCCCTTGAACCAGGTGCCCATCCAACCTTGCGCTAAATATCATTGACCTTTCAAGATTAATAGGCTCGCCGATTTTTAAAAACTGTAGATTGGATTTTTCCAATGTTTCTTTGACAGCAGTAACGAAATGACTTTGTTTTGTTTTTTTGGTGATGGTCAGACAAACACCATTGTGCGATACGCTTTGATCAGATTTGAGTTGCGAGGAAAGATTGGATTGGACTTCAAATATGATATTAC
The DNA here is from genome assembly GCA_043769965.1 of Saprospiraceae bacterium. Taxonomy (GTDB): domain Bacteria; phylum Bacteroidota; class Bacteroidia; order Chitinophagales; family Saprospiraceae; genus Vicinibacter. The sequence continues at coordinate 460 of JAYVIT010000080.1, read as the reverse complement.
CTCTGTCTTTCTTTAATGATTTGACAATTCCAATTTCTTCGATGATACCTGTAAACATAAATTAGTTTTTACCCGACAACAATTCTATAAATCCGGTAAGGGTTTCATTTTGCGCGTCGTTTGAATTAAAACCGGTATAGTATACATCGCATTGATAATAGTACACTCCGTCACTCAATCGCTTCCCATTTGTTGTAGTGCCATCCCAATTGATATCTGGATCCTGAGTAGTAAAAACAAGATTTCCCCAACGATTGAAAATTTTCATATCGATCTTATCAATAAAAAGATAGGGATAGGGTTTGAATACGTCATTGTGATTGTCGCCATTCGGAGTAAACGTATTCGGTAATTTATACCTTGGACAATATTTTACACAAACCGAATCGCCATCAAAGCATTCATTCTGAAGTGCATCAAATGCAGAAACCTGATAACAGGTCGGAATGGATACAGAAAG
>JAYVIT010000079.1:0-4548 GCA_043769965.1 Saprospiraceae bacterium | reverse complement strand
TATAGAATTAACCGTGATTAAGCTGGCACCAAATGAAATTGAAATGGTCGACAAGATTGCAGATAATCCAAATAGAAGTATAAATATATTTTTCATAATCTTTTTTTGAAAAAATAAATTAGATTAATAGCCGATTATTTTATTGATTGAAAGAAATCAATAAAATAGTTCAATTACATGATGAATCAATTGGGAATCATCAATGCAAAAAAATGATTATGAAAAATTTGGAGGGCCACGGTTTTGGATGAATATTTCAGAACCTGAATTTAAATTACATGAAATTTCTATTTCTTCGCCAACGATATCAGTGTTATCATGGGAATAATTTAATCCAACAAGAAGATGATCAAAATGAAGAATCAGATCACAAAGTGAGCAGTGTTTTATGGGACTCGAATAGTGTGTGGTGTGTTTGCATCCATTTTCAAAGTCATGATGAACTGTACTTCTATGGCATGGATCTAATTCTTGATTTGAAGAATTGTGATTGCATTCTGCCAATTCATGGGCGTGATTGTGGTCAATCTGAATTGTATATTGCAATACACTCAGGCAATAGATTACAAGGAGTGTCAATCCAAAAGATTTTCGGATGACATTCATCAGTTTGTATTTTCTATTCCTGCAATTCATGAAGGCAATGATAACTCGTTGATTTCAATCTTGATGTATAAAATCAGCTCCAAGATCTACTAAATTTATTATAAAGCAAATATATGGAAAACAAACAAGCTTTAATTGCTTAAGTTTAGTCCTACTATAATGTGTAGCTTAGAAAGGACAGAAGTCCTCAGTTTGTTAAAAATATTTAAATAAATATAGTTAATAAAGTTAATCATATTACAAATATTTATATATTTGTGCCTGGTTCTACACACAACACCTCCCGAATTCAGCTTAGTTAGAATTTAAATATTCAAAATATGAAAGCTACCTGCTTAAGGCTGAATGCTTGCATTTGGTTGTGTTGTCTTATTGTGTTACCCTGCATTAACCTCAAAGCAAATGAATTGAGTTTTTTCCTGGAATGCCCGCCATCGGTAACTATCAAATGTTACGATGATATTTCAGATCTGAATAAATGGGGTAAAGCTTATATCTGGAAAAATTATGTCAAAACTACAGCTCCACCTCCTGTTAAAGTAGTTTATAATACGAATGCATGTGGCATTGGGACTATCATAAGGTATTGGGAAGTGGAAGACCCTTATTGGAACGTTCAAAAATGCAATCAGGTCATTACTGTTGTTGGTGGGATACCTTTTAATGGAGCAGATATTAGTTGGCCTCCTGCTTATACTATTGAAGGATGCAATCCCGGTACAGATCCACGGACATTTCCTACGCCTTATGATTATCCAAAATTCAATAAATTAAAATGCAGTCAACCGATGTACGCTTACAAAGACAGTAAGTTTACAGTTTCAGATGGATGTATGAAAATACTCAGGGATTGGAAGGTCATCGATTGGTGTCAATACCAACCCAATGTTTATCCGGCAATAGGTGTCTGGACATATACACAGGTGATTAAACTGATCGTAATTGATTCCACAGCTAAATTGATTTGTCCTCTGGATACGGTAGTTGATTCAAGAGTTAATTGCAAAGGAACGTTTGTAAAACTCGATTCGGCAAAAGCGATTTCTAAATGCGGCTTTGCATTAAATATTAAGAATACTTCTCCATATTCAAAAAGTAAAGGACCGGATGCAAGCGGAGATTATCCATTGGGTACCACTGAATTTTATTTTACAGCTGAGTATGGCTGTGGTAAAGAAATAAAATGTAAAGTAAGAGTAACAGTTCGAAATAAAATCGGTCCGGTTCCTTATTGTTTAAATGGATTGATCACTACTTTAATGCCGATTGATACCAATAAAGATGGAAAACCTGATGATGGCATGATTGAAATTTGGGCCAAAGATTTTAATCTGGGTTCGTATCATCCTTGTGGTTATAAACATTTAAAGTTTTCTTTTTCATCAGATACTTCATATAAGTCCAGAATATTTACTTGTGCGGATCTGGGTAAGAATGATGTAGAGATGTGGGTGACTGATTCATTGGGCAATCAATCATTTTGCAAAACATTTCTGGAAGTGCAAAATAATGGTGCCAATATTCCGGATTGTAAGCGGAAAGACAGCATCAAATCTACCATCATTTTATCCGGACTCATTGTCGACAATCAAAACCAGGCAATGAAAGATGTTCAGATGACTTTGAAAATGAATGCTACCACAACGGTGGTGCCGAAAATCAATATGACCATTACAACCCGCTATGATACGATCATTACAAAAAGCGGAACAAAGCTTTATGTAAAGTACAATGATACCATTTACACTACAAAATATGATACCATACGTAATCAATGGACGAAAGATTTGATGAGTGAGCAAAATGGGAAGTACAGTTTTACGGATTTGATTAAAAATGAAACGTATCATTTGAATGTAAACAAACGGGAGTCTGGATTCAAAGGGATCAACATCAATGATGTGATTGTATTGTTGCGTCATGTCACCGGAACCATAGTATTGACTGACCCATTAAAAATAATTGCTGCAGATATCAATTGTGATGGAATAGTGGACGGAAAAGATTTTGATCAATTGTATGCCCTCGTTTTAAATACGAAGCCTTATTCAGATTTTCCAAAACATTGGCGATTTATTCCAAAGTCGTTTGTATTTTCAAATCCATTGAACCCATTAGCCGATGCATTTGATGCAACAATTGATTTTAACAAAATCATCTCATCAAAATTGAATGTCGATTACAAGGCAATCCGAGTAGGGGAATTGGATGGAATAACAAGTGGTTTTGATAATCCGGAAATTAATGTTAGAAATGGGGTAATGGAAAATGCAGTTAGCAATAATTTTGAATTACTCAATGTGTTTCCAAATCCGGTTTCAGATCACACAGTTCATTTTGAAATAAAAACTTTCAATACAAATACATTAAAGCTTAATTTTTATGATGCGCAGGGAAATTTATTACAGCGCGATTCTCGCTCTTTCGACAAGGGTATTCAATTTTGGGAGCAATCGATAGTGAATTTGCCTTCGACAGGCATTTTCTTTTACCGATTGACAGACGGTGATCAAACTCGTTTTGGCAAGTTGACTCGCTCGAAGTAAGAAGATTAAGGTTAAACTACGATTACTTAGCCGGACCCACCAAGGCGGGGTCCGGCTTTTTTTTAGTTTTCAGTTTGCAGTTCACAGTTGGCAGTCAATTAAGTGTTTATAAAGATATTTTTATTTCCCCGCAATGCTTCGGGATCTCGGCAACACTTCGCCATTCTTTTCCCGTAGGGATGCCCTTGGCAAATTTTTCATTAATTAGTCTTTTACTGCGGTCGGTGGTCAACCTGCCGGCAGGCAGGTAGTCGGCCGTCATTTCTTTCATATCTCAATTTTTTTTCATATTTTTGCCTTATTCCGCATTGCCAACCTAACTGGTAAATGCATAAAACATGTGAACGATGATACCAAAACTCTATCACCCCCTTGGGATTTTATTTCTGTCACTATTCTTTCAACAAACTGCGATTGCTGATTTCTCCCTTGTCTGTCCGCCGGATGTCACGGTGAGTTGCAGGGAAGATTACCTGCATAATCTCAATTTTTCATTTGGCAAGGCCTATACGGATTATAATGGGGTTATTACATATCAACATGATTGCAAGACAATTATTGAAATAGATGATTGTGGGAAAGGCACAATTAAGAGAGTATGGGGAGTCGAAAATCCTGAAAATTGGAAATGGCTTACTTGCAGCCAGGTCATAACAATCAGTAATGCAAATGGCTTCGTGTATGCAGATATAACCTGGCCATTGTCCACGGTTATTCGCAGTTGTGATCCCCAATCAGATTTTAAAAAATTACAAGCTCCATACGATGCTCCCGATTGGTCAACACCCAAATGTGCCAAACCTATGGTCTCCTATAAGGATAATCATTTCAAAGTTGATGATGGTTGTGAAAAAATAATTCGTGAATGGAAAATTCTTGACTGGTGTCAGTATGATCCCATCAATTATCCGGGCAGAGGAATATTTTCTTATACTCAGGTAATTAAATTGATCAGTATCAGCGATTCAATCAATTTGCTCTGTAAGAAAGATACCATTGTATTGAATAATAAATCTTGTGATAGTATTTATGTGCAATTTGATTCAGCCATTTTTCAATCAGGTTGCAAGGTTTACCATAAGATTTATAATACTTCTAAATATGCATTATATGCAGGAGCGAATGCCAGTGGCTATTATCCAAATGGAATTACCAAATTTTATTATATAGCAGAATATGCCTGCGGCACAGAGCTAAAATGCGAAGTGACAGTTGATGTTCGCAACAAACTCCAACCCACTCCATATTGTTTGACTGGTGTGATTCTCACATTAATGCCAGTTGATGCAAATAATGATGGAGTAATTGATGATGGTATGGTAACGGTGTGGGCTTCTGATTTAGATAAGGGCAGTTGGCATAAATGTCCTGGCCAGAAATTAAATTTTTCATTTTC
>JAYVIT010000078.1:0-7517 GCA_043769965.1 Saprospiraceae bacterium | reverse complement strand
CAAATTGTGCAAAAATCGGTATCTGAATAAGCATAACAAGACTTGAATTTGATCAATCCTTCTCCAAGCCGTATGATTGACTGACCAAGTTCGATTACTTTATTTCTATCCTGACCTGCCAAATGCAATGCAAGTCTCATTGCCGTTTTTCTTCCTATGCCTGGCAATGAATTAAACGTGTTAACAGCTTCTTCTAAAATCTTAGATGTCTGATTCATGCTATTATTCTGACTTTAAATTGTGAGTTAAAATTAAGCCGAATTCAACAAAGCATTTGAAGAAAGTCTAAAGAAGAAGGCTGTAGGCTGTAGGTAGGAAAAGTTTTTAGTTGTTAATGGGAAAAACAATTCAATCTTTCATTCATTCTTTAATTCTTTCATTTATATCTAATCTTCCTCCTACAGCCTATAGCCTACAGCCTAAAAGCCTAATGACAGACTTTTCCCCATATAATGGCCGAAAGATTTAATTTTGCCTAAAATTGGAAGAATGGCAATTGCGATTAAAATGCCCAGATTATCAGATACCATGTTGGAAGGCAACATTAAATCCTGGAATAAGAAAATCGGAGATTTGGTAAAGCCTGGAGATATCTTAGCTGAAGTGGAAACAGATAAAGCCACAATGGATCTTGAAGCTTATCAGGAAGGAGTGCTTTTACACATTGCAGTTCCAGAAGGACCTGTTGCAGTCGATGAACTCATTGCAATAATAGGAAATGCAGGTGAGGATATATCAAACTTGATTACATCTACTGGTCATGTTCCAACAAAAAAAATCGAAGCAGAAACGAATACCAAAGTTGATGTAAAAGAAAATGCAGCAATTTTAAAATCAAATCCGGAATCTTCTGACGATCTCCGTGTAAAAGCTTCACCACTTGCAAAAAATCTTGCCAAAGAAAAAGGAATATCTTTAGAATCTATATCCGGAAGTGGCGAACAAGGACGTATCGTCAAAAGAGATATTGAAAATATTTCTGCTAAATCATCACAAGTCATTACTAAATCTTTGGGTGACCGGGAAGTACCAAATAGTCAAATCCGCAAAACAATTGCTCGAAGATTATCTGAAAGTAAATTTTCTGCCCCGCATTTTTATCTAACCATTGAAGTAGATATGGATAGATGTGTCGAGTTAAGAATTCAAATGAACGCCATTACTGAAAACAAGATATCATTTAATGACTTAATTGTCAAAGCCTGCGCGCTGGCAATTAGAAAGAATTTAGGAGTCAATGTTTCATGGATGAGTGAAAAAATGATTTATCATGATAATATTCATATTGGGATAGCTGTTGCTATTGACGAAGGATTGGTTGTACCTGTGATTCCTAATGCGGATCTAAAATCTCTTGCTATGTTAAAAGCTGAAATCAATGACAAAGCAAACCGTGCAAAAGAACGTAAATTGAGTTTGGATGAAATGCAAGGCAATACATTTACGATTTCCAATTTGGGAATGTATGATATCGAACATTTTACTGCAATTATAAATCCTCCAGATGCTTGCATATTAGCAGTGGGATCAATTGTCAAAAAGCCTGCAGTTAAAAATGATGCAGTTGTTGTTTCACATCGGATGAATCTTACATTATCCTGCGATCACAGAGCAGTTGATGGAGCAACTGGTGCAAAATTTTTGCAAGGATTAAAATTTATTCTGGAAAATCCAATAACAATGTTGCTTTGATTTATCGTCAATCTGTCAATCAGAAAACGGAAAGAGGAGAAGCAGATAAACAGTGAGATGATGAATTAGTGCTATATGTGTTGAGAATAGTGAATAATAACAATTCAACAATTTAGCAATTTACCAATTAATTAATTAATCCTGCAAATTTGCATTTTGTTTTTTATGACAATCCCCCGCCTTAGGACCATCTGGTCTGGGCATTTCTTTTTCTCCGGTTGTGTTTACACGGAATTCAACTCTTCTGTTGATATTGTGATTTTTTATATGATTACCTAGCGGAATTTCTTCACCTTCATACATAAGAGTCAATCGATCTCTTTGCACTTTATAAATATTTACCAAATAATCAATGGCTTCTTTAGCGCGATTATAAGAAAGCACTTTATTATAAGCATTCGAGTGTCTGATATCGGTATGTCCTTCTACTATAATTTTTAATTCAGGATGAGTTTTCATTACATAAGCAACGCTCGCCAATTGAGGTGAATATTTAAGATTGATACAATATTCATCCAACTTAAAATGAATCATAGGTAAGAACCAATCTATATAATTCACGAGATTAGAATTAGAAGGCGCACCCATCTTTTGATCTATCAATCTTTTTACGTCATCTTCAGACATTTGTGGTTGCACCGGTACCTGGGCAACACCTTTTTCATTCACCTGGAAACCTGGTGGAGAATACGGCTCTTCATCCTTATAATCTGCAATACCATCATTGTCGCTATCTAATGCAAAACCTCTTGTATCAACAGGAGCTCCCGGCGGAGTATCTGCTTCCTGATCAAGCAAATCAATAACTCCATCCTGATCCGTATCTTTCAAATCAAACTTGGGTCTTCTTTTTAATTCCGCAATATCAGAATATGCTGCATCCAATGGATTCAACCAGTAAAGAGGTTCCTTGCGAGTTTTAAAACTTCCAAGATTAATGGCTAATCTCAAATCAGTAAAATGCTGAACATCATTATGAGGAGTTTGATCCACATTAGTTCTCCAGATAATTCCATCCAAATGATCATTGTCTGTCAAATGAATCTGATGTTCTAATGCAATATTTATTCTTCTGTTTATTTTTCTGGCAATACCCATACCTGCTATGAAAACTGCATGAATATTGTAATCGTCATTTAATCTGAATATACCGGCTTTCTGGTATGCCTCTGTTTCATAAGTGCCATCATATAAACTTTCAACTTTATTCTTGATCTCTGATCTTCCTTGACTTGTATTAAATTTTTCAAATGTATAACCTGACGCGTTGTATAAATTGGTGTAATATTCACCGGCACCATTCTTAAGATCTAAGGCAGTAGTATTATGATCTAATCCAACGCCAAGAAATAAATACCAATTCCATTTATTTCTGTCTTTGTGAAAAAGAATATTGCCAATATTTAGTACACCTTCAATGGCTCCATAATAATAAGTAGTTCGGTATGAGGGAAACCAATATTCATTGGTGAAAGTCCCAAACCCTTTGTTATTGGCCCTATCTGAAAAAATAGCTGGTTCATTATCAAGAGCAGAAAGATATGGTTGTGCCTCTAAACCATATGCCCGGCCATAAAAAAAATCCATTCGCAATGAAAAGGCATAATGCAATGCTTTTCGGATATGTAATGCAACTCCGTAACCAGGAAAACAAGGATCAACATCACCATGAATGAAGTAATTACCCAATCCGATTCCCAATTCCCACATATTTTTAGGTTTAGGTGGAAATATGGACTTACCTGATTTCCAATCAGACATACTTGGATCAGCCAATTCGATCTTACTTGTTGTTTCTCTTGATAAAATGGTATCAAATGGAATGGTGTCTTGATTTGATTTGACAAGCAGGCTTTTATCCGGGCTTGTATCAAAGTTCCTTTCTTGCCCTGAAGGGCTTTCTACCTGACCTATTGAAGAACCGACCCATAGTAAAAGGATAGCCAGACAACCGTACTTTATAGACATGATCCTTAATTTAAATGAATGATTCCTCAAAGCTTTAAATCTCTTAACAAATCTATGCAAAAACTCAGCCATTTTTACCGCATTTACAATAATAATAATTGCAAATATATATAACCTTGTAATTGAATAAGATAATTATTTTTTAGCGCAGTTATTCAATGCATTTTGAGTGATGTTGGTCGCCTCTCCAAACTCTTTATGAATACATTCAATTGCTTGATAAATGGTTCTGGAAACATCCTGAAATATCGAATTTTCATCGACTTCGCCTTTGTTCTCCATAAGATAAGCGAATAGACGGGCAACACCACAATTCGCTATAAAATCAGGTATCATAGAAATTCTTTGATCAACATTCCTACTTAACGAACCGAAAATATTTCCTTCTTCTTCAAATGGCACATTTGCACCACTGGACACTAATTCCAAACCATTCTCCATAAGTTTTTCTATAAAATCGGACTTTACCAATTTTGAAGCTGCTGCCGGAACAAATATTTCAATATTCAATCCCGTCAACAATTCAAGTGATAATGAACTATACGTTTTCTGATTTTCTTGAAGTGTGTTATCCTTTTTACCATTCATGTATTTTGTAATTTCATCAAAAGAAAATCCATTTTCATTTAGAATGAATCCTTCTTTATCCTGAATGATAATTATTCGTACACCTAATTTTGACAAATACCAACCTGCCGCTGCGCCGACATTCCCCCATCCTTGTATATAGGCTCTTTTATCTTGTAAACTCTGTGATTTATACAATTGATAATAAATTCTGATTGATTCAGCTACACCATATCCGGTGATAAGATCAATACATGTGTATTTATTTGATTTTGGTTCGGGACTGTAAGTTTCAGACTGAACAAAGAGTTCACTGCCCAGCCTCAGTCGTTCAAGAGTTTTTTTCTTCAACTCTGGTGTGTATTTAAAATGACCTTCAAGCACTCCTTCCTGGGGATGTATTATTCCCAATTGCCTGAGCATTGGACTCACTTCTTTTTTTTCATCAATGTTTAAATCACCCGCAGTTCCATAATAGCTTTTTAATATTGGTTGAATGACCTTAAACCATCTTTTTAAAACACCTTCTTTTCTAGGATCTGAAGGGTCAAAATCAATTCCCGATTTTGCACCTCCAATCGATGGTCCACAAACGCTGAATTTAATTTCCATCGTTTTCGCAAGATCCTCAACTTCTTTTCGGGTTAGTCCTTTTCGCATTCTGGTCCCTCCGCCAGCCGCCCCGCCCTTCAATGAATTGATTACAAGCCATCCTTTTGCTTCAGTTTCTCTATCGGACCACTCAAAAACGATCTCCGGATTTGATTCTAAATAGGATTCTAAATTTTCTGACATATTGGATTTCTACGGCTTATATGAAATAATTGTATGAATTTCATATTAAATAAATATTTAATGTTTAATTTTGCTTTGGAAAACTACAATTAATATGAATTCACATAACTCTTCACGACGCTCAACTGAAACTCAGTTAATTGATCAAAATTTAGGACAATTATTTTCAAAACAAGCCGCAAATTACTATCAAAACCCGAAATCAAAATTGTTACTTTTTTCATGCGATCCCTTGTTGGGCAATCTGGTCAGATCTTTTTTATTTCAGTATAGCTCAGATTATTTTGAAATCAGCTTTTTAGCAGATGGAGGAAATCTGGAAACAGATGAAACTATTTCCGAAGCTTTAAAAATATTTGAATTGGCAGTCAATCAGGAGAAAATAATTATTCTGATTGGCGCAGAACCTACATTTATTGGAAAGCTTCAAAAACTTTGGGATGAAAAATATCATCCACTCAGTATCTCTTATATTTCAGACCAATGCACACCTCTGGAGAGCCTTGAACTTGATTCTATCTATTTGAAAGAATTAAATATTATTGGATTCCAAAGACAACATGCTCTTAAATCAATTAAATCAATTAACTATTTTCGTTTGGGAGAATATCGTAACAATCCTGTTTGTATCGAACCTGCAATCCGTAGATCTGAAATAATCTATTTTAATCTCAATGCTATACGCTCCAGTGATAGTCCAGGCAGTAACATAAAAAATCCAAGTGGCTTTTATGCAGAAGATGCATCTTCAATATCCAGAACAATTGGAATGAGTGATCGCCTTAAAATATTTGCTGTTTCGGATTGGAATGAAAACAAGGATACGGAAAAAATAACTGCCAGCTTGGTTGCACAGATGGTTTGGTACTTTTGGGAAGGTTGTCATCTCAAAACATTAGATCAAAATATAGAGAAGGAATCCTTAACACAATACCTCGTTGAAATAAAAAACCTGGATTATATCATTACGTTTTACAAATCCGAACATTCCGGAAAATGGTGGTTTGAAGAACCTTTGATTGATAATGAATTTTCCAATCAGTTGATTCCATGCAGTTATGATGAGTACCTATCTACAGTCAATGACCAAATACCAAGTAGAATTCTTGAAATGATCAATGGATAAGCTTTTCAAGATATGAGGATCTCGATCCTTTTATTAGGATGGCTGTTTCTTTTGGCCAATTTATATCCAGCCATTTTTTGCATTCCAAAACATTTTCAAAAAACAACATCCCAGTTTCATTCTGATAAATTTCATAAGCTTTTCCAATCAATACTTTTTTATCAAAGTTTTTTGTCTTAACCAAATTAAGCAATTCCCTGTGTTCTGATTCTTTTTGATTACCCATTTCTGCCATTTCTCCAAGTAAAATCCATTTCGTTTTAAAATCCATCTGGTCGAAAATCCCAATTGCCTCATTCATAGAACTTGGATTTGCATTATATGCATCCATTATGATTGTATTACTGTCCTTATGAATAATCTGTGATCTCATATTACCTGGAACATAATTGGCAACACCTTCCTGAATTTGTTGAATGTGGATATTACATATGGAAGCTAATGTAGCCGCAGCAAGAATGTTTTGATAATTGTACTCTCCAAACAAACTTGAATGCAATTTAATTTCTTCGTGGTTGTTAGAGAATTTCATTGCAATTGCAGGAAAAGAATGCAACAAAGCGCCATGATATTCGGCTTCCTGACTAATGTCTCCAAAACTAATTGAATTAGATTTGTCTTGAAACAATTGCTTAATTTGCTCAGAATACATATTATATACACAGACTCCATGATGCTCAATCAAAAAATCAAACAACTCCATTTTTGCTTTTACAACTCTATTAAGACTTCCAAATCCTTCAAGATGAGCTTTACCGATGTTTGTAATTAATCCGATCTCAGGTTCAGCTATGTTGCATAATTCCTTTATATCCCCAGATTGATTCGCTCCCATTTCAATGATTGCATAATCAGTTTCTTCCTTAATCCTCAGTAACGTAAGTGGCACACCAATATGATTATTAAAATTGCCTTGAGTAGCAATGCAATTGTATGCAAGCTTAAAAATAGACAAGCTTAGCTCTTTTGTTGTTGTTTTTCCATTGGATCCGGTTATCGCAATGATTTTCGCTTTATTGATTCTTCTATTCAATAAAGCCATTGATTGTAACTCTTTTAAGGTATCTTCTACCAGAATCAACCGAGGATCATTATGTATTTTTCTATCGACGATTGCATATGCGGCTCCTTTTTCAATAGCTTCCAAGGCGTATTCATTTCCATCAAAATGCTTACCATGCAAAGCAAGAAATACACCATCAGTTATGATGCTTCTGCTATCAGTGAAGATTTGTCTCCCCTGCTCAAGATATCTTTTATAACTCTGAGTATATTCCATAAAAAAAAAACTCACAACAAAGATTGCTGTGAGTTTTTCAAAACTATAATTTCTTTACAATTTATTTGGTCACTCTTTTGACTTTAGGCA
>JAYVIT010000077.1:0-6861 GCA_043769965.1 Saprospiraceae bacterium | reverse complement strand
ATTTTGACCTTGGATAATAGCTCTATGTGAAATCCCTTCTGTCCAAAGCTATAGACTGAATATAAGGAACATACACATACAAATAATAATTTATATAAGATTGAATTCGAGAAATGATTCATAATTTTTAGAGTTTTAAACTTGGTATATTAAAGGTAAATAAGGAAGTTGGTTTTGTTTAAATTTTAACAATTTTGCTAAGCTATATTCTCTACTTTTGTAGCTTTTAAAATCAGGATGTATGCATAAATTATCAATAGCCACAATTCTCATTTTCCTTTTTAATAATTTGATCGCACAACCTTTGCGATTTTATGATAAAGTGGATACAATTAAGTATACATCTTTAGACGCTGCCGGAGATGACAAAGGTGGTTGGCTTACACTTGGTTCTGCTGAAGATTCCAGTTTTTTAATTACTCAATTTGATTATTGCGGTAAAATTATAGTTAATGAAAAATACAGATTACCTGTAAATACAAAATTGCATACACCTCAAATTATCTATTCTGGAAAAGATACCCTGGTTGTAGCAGCAACTTTAACATCCGCAACAGAATCAAGAATCCTGATCTTTTATTCGGTGGGTGGCATTATTAGCAAAGCAAAACTCATTTCAGTTGGAGCCAATTCAATCAATTTCAATCCCGTGATTTCGGTTCACGATCCCACTCATATTTTACTTGCATTCAATTACAGTAGAAATAATATTGCAAAAAGCAGAATTGTAATGTTGGACAGGAATCTCAATCAGAGATGGTCCAAACATGTAGAAACTGAAAGTCAAATTCGTTGGATAAAAATGTTGAGCGATACTACTTACGCAATTGGTGATGGATTAAAAGTTAGAAAATTTGATACACTCGGAAATAATTTATGGTCGCGAATTTTTCCGGAACAGCAAATGGTTTTTAACAGCGTACTGAAAAAAGATACACAACTTGTATTCCTGACAGATTATATAGAAAGTGATACCAGTATAAAAACAAAATTCAAACAAGTCATTGGTTTGGATGTGGATGGAAATCGAATCTGGCAATCCAATAGAATAAGAAGTATGAGAACCAATTCTTTATTAGAATACAACAGCAGATTATTTTTAGACAGTAAGAAGAATTATGTATTTAATGGAATTGATACGTTGAACAATGATCCTGTTCCAGCCTTGTTTGCACACACGCTGGATGAAGATGGTGATGTGAAGTCTTCAAAATATTGGTCTACAAAAGATACTGTGATAGATTATAAAACGACATTATTAAATGATGGAAATTATGGTGTATGTATTTCCTTTGGCACTTCAGATACTTTGAAAGGTTTCGCAAATATCAAATCTACTGCAACTTACGAAGGCGCATGCGAGACCAAGGATTCTGCAATGCTTGGTAGTCGTTCAGTTTTCATGGACCCAATAAACACAGAGAGACTTCCGGATTCTCTTGTAACGCTTCAACCACTGAACATTATTGGCAGATCAGACAGTATGAATTTGAAAAGAGTCTGTGAAGTATTTGATTTAAAAGATGGTGAGGTACCAATACCACTTTGTAAAGGGGATTCGGTTTTTCTTGCAGGAATTCAACTTCCAAATGCTACTTTCGATTGGTTTAATGGATCAAAAGAACCAGGAGTATATGTGAAAGAGGCAGGAGAATATTCAGTAAAAATTACGTATTGCGAAAAAACGATTACAATCACTTATAAAGTTACCTACATCAGTTATCCAGATGAAACAAAAAATATAGAAGAATGTGATTATCCGCTTAAATTGGAAATCAAAAAAGGACCTCGTGTAAAATATTTATGGCCGAATGGAGATACCACTAGTTTTTCTTTAGTAACAGGTCCCGGTACTTATGTTGTAACTGTTACAGAATGCGAGGCACCTTATAAATTTACTTTTATAATAACTACACCAATATTTACAGATAATAGTTCTGAATTTAAAACTTGTGACTTTCCCTATGAAATATTCGGTTATAAAGCTGGATTAATCAAAGGAGCTACTTACAGATGGGATAATGGTTCTACAGATGGTGCGAGATTGATAAACGATTACGGGACATATTCAGTAACAGTTAATTATTGTCATTCTCAATTTGTTGAAACAATTAAAGTTTCACCTCGCGAATTTTTTGATAAAATTAGTGATTTTAATATTTGTGAGTATCCAGATAACTTATATGCATTTCAAGGTCCTGGTATTAATAACATTACATATAAATGGGATAATGGCAAAACAGAAGCATTAAGGGTAATTAGTGGACCTGGCACTTATAAGGTCTCTATCTCCTATTGTGGATCTAATTTTGTAGAAACTTTTAATATATCGATGAAAGATTTCGTAGAACTAAAATTTCCAAATGTATTTCCACCTAATTCTCAAATTGAAATAAATAAAATTTTTAAACCTGTACCAAATGATACCCTTGCAATTCAAAATTATAATTTGCATGTATTCAATCGTTGGGGAAAATTAGTCTTCGAAACTTCAGAATTATTGAAGGGATGGGATGGTAAATATGACGGAGAGGAGGTACCAATGGAAACCTACATGTTTGTAGCAACTATGGAAACAAGATGCGGGGTGAAAAAATACAAAGGCACAGTTACTTTGATACGATAAGGAATTGAAACAGGATTAAAAAGATTTTAGAATTTACCAGATTTCATTAATCCTACTTTACGATACTGCCTAGCGTACTTAATTCATTCGCCTGTACAAAAGTCAATTTCCCATCTCCGTCTTCTGCCATTAAAATCATTCCATTTGATTCAATGCCTTTAAGTGGTCTCGGCGCAAGATTGGCAAGAAGCAAAACTTGTTTACCTATTATTTCTTCTGGTTTAAAATGCAAAGCGATACCACTGACAACAGTACGCTTCTCAAAGCCGAGATCCAATTCGAGTTTTAATAATTTATCTGCTTTTGCAACTTTCTCTGCAGTGAGAATTTTTGCAGTACGCAAATCGATTTTTGCAAAATCATCAAAACTTATGGTGTCTTTTAAAGGATGATGATTTGAATTCACCGTCGATTCATTCGTTATATTTTTATCACTCTCCATAGTATTGTGCAATTTATCCATTTGTTTTTGTATCAACTCATCATCTATTCTTGAAAACAAATACTGGGCTTCGTTAATCTGATGGCCAGCTTCAATCAATAATTCGCCTTCTGCGATTTTATCCAACATATCCACCAACTCTCCTTTTTCTTCAAGTACTGGTAGATTCAACATTAATCTTAATTTGTCTGAAGTGAATGGAAGGAATGGTTTCATGGCAATACTCAATGCAACGACATATTGCATACTAAGATTCATGACT
The DNA here is from genome assembly GCA_043769965.1 of Saprospiraceae bacterium. Taxonomy (GTDB): domain Bacteria; phylum Bacteroidota; class Bacteroidia; order Chitinophagales; family Saprospiraceae; genus Vicinibacter. The sequence goes on along the minus strand of JAYVIT010000077.1, from coordinate 3,531 downwards.
ACTTCGACAGTTTCGGGACTTGACTTTTGATTTTTCCAGGGTTCATTGTTTTGCAACAACTGATTTCCTGCAGTAGAAATATCCATCAAGGCTTTTAAAGCTGAACGAAAATCGTAATCACGCAGATGTTGATTCAGTTCATGAACCTGGTCAAACAAATAAATGAGTTCTGCATCGTGAAATCCTCCCAACTCATCTCCCGAAACACCTTCAAAACTTTCATCGGGATCAAAATCAGTTAGCTTTCCTTTATAAAATTTATGCGTCAGTGATAGTACGCGATGTATGAAATTTGAAAGATTATTTACCAGTTCATTGTTGTGTGCCTCCTGAAAAGTCTTCCAGGTAAACTCACTGTCTTTTTGTTCCGGCATGTTTTTAATCAAATAATATCGCAGTGAATCTTCCATGCCTGGTAAGTCTTCCAGGTATTCATGAACCCAAACTGCCCAATTGCGTGAAGTGGAAATTTTATTTCCTTCCAGATTCATAAATTGATTTGCAGGAACATTGCTTGGAAGATTATAATCTCCATGAGCTTTTAATATCGCCGGAAAAATGATGCAATGAAAAACGATATTGTCTTTACCTATGAAATGAATCAATTCGGATTCCGGATCCTGCCAATACGATTTCCAATCTTTATTATTTTCAATCGCCCATTGTTTGGTTGATGAAATATATCCAATGGGTGCATCAAGCCAGACGTATAATTTTTTGCCTTCACTTCCTGGAATATTTTTAGGAACATCTACTCCCCAATCCAAATCGCGGGTCATAGCTCTTGGTTGTAATCCTCCGTCAATCCAGGATTTGCATTGACCCAGTACATGATTTTTCCAGGCATCGGGATCATGATGTTCTTTGCCATCGAGTAAACCTTCTTCCAGCCATGGTCGCAACCAGGATTCATACTGATCTAGTGGCAGGTACCAATGTTTTGTTTTTCTCAATTCAGGAGTATCTCCACTCAATACAGATTTTGGATTGATGAGTTCAGTTGGACTCAAAGAGCTGCCGCAATTTTCGCATTGATCTCCGTAGGCATTTTCATTTCCACATTTCGGGCAAGTTCCAACAATATACCTGTCTGCAAGAAACTGTTGCGACTTGACATCATAATATTGCTCAGATTCTATTTCTTTGAATTCTCCTTTACTATATAGATTGGTAAAAAATTCCTGAGAAGTTTGATGATGCAATGGATCGGAAGTACGATGATAATAATCAAATGAAATTCCAATTCCTTTGAATGTTTTTACAAACAACTGATGATAGGTGTCTATAATTTCTTGCGGACTTTTATTTTCTTTAAGAGCTCGCATGGTAATGGCAGCGCCATGTTCATCAGATCCACAGATCAAAATGATGTCCTTACCCATCAATCGTTGAAAACGCACATAGACATCTGCAGGAAGATATGCGCCACATAAATGACCAACATGCAATGGTCCATTAGCATAAGGTAATGCCGCTGTGACCAGATGCCTTTTGTATTCTATCATTTGATTATTAAAAAATTCGTGCAAATATACCAGTTTTCAGTTAACAGATGGCAATTTGAAGTTAGCAGTTCTCAGTTTGCAGTTTCTCAGTTTGTAGTTACAGTTTGATTAAGTTATTAATTATGAATGATGAGTTCATAGTTAGTCCGATGCATTGGAACAGAAAAACAGACGTGCAAGTAAATTGTAAATTGACGGCGGTCGGTGGTCAATCGTCGGTGGTCAATTGTATTACTTCATTTAATCCAAATCAACTAAATTTGCTTTACTTGCCGAAGTGGTGAAATTGGTAGACACGCACGTTTCAGAGGCGTGTGTTCGCGAGGACATGCGGGTTCGAGTCCCGCCTTCGGCACGAGGAAGTGAAGAGTGAATATTAGGGAGAGGTTTACTGATCGCTTATTTGTTTGAAATTTTTTTTAATAATTTGAATATGAAAGCTCCTGTTGGTTCTTTTAGTTGGGCAGATCTTACGGTGGAAAATGCAGACGAGATCAAAGATTTTTATGCTTCAGTAATCGGTTACTCGTTTACTGAGGTTGATATGTGTGGATATGAAGATTATTGTATGAATTCGCCGGATGATAGTCAAACCAAATCAGGAATCTGTCATGCAAGGGGAGGGAATAAAGAACTGCCTCCAATGTGGTTGATCTATTTTTATGTTGCTGATTTGGATGCAAGTTTGGAAAAACTAAAAGCAAAGGGAGGTGAAATCATTACTGGCCCCAAGTCATATGGAGGTGGAGCCCAATATGCAGTGATTAGAGATCCTGCGGGTGCTTGTTGTGCATTGTTCCAGGAAGGAATATAAATAATTACGAATTACAAATTACGAAAGACGAATGATCAGTATCTTAGTATGTTTGAATTTACAAAAACTCCTAAATACTGATTTTTCACTTTTCATTTAGTTAAAACTGTGTTTGCAAATAAATTCAACAGCATTATCCTTAGTGTAATATGTATCTCTGTAATTCTTTATTATGGACAGACACTTTTTATACCACTAAGTTTTGCAATATTGATCAGTTTTCTCTTGTATCCTGTTTGTGCCTGGCTTGAAAAACACCATTGGGGTAGGGCGATGGCCATCATTTTATGTATTGCAGTATTAAGTGTATTTGTCGTTGCCATTTTATCACTTTTCTTTCAACAGATAGTCAACTTTTCTGGTGAATGGCCGGTATTCAAAAATAAATTGCTTAGCTCGCTGCAAGAATTATCTCAATTTTTTAATTACAAGTTTGGTGTAACCAAAGAAACTCAAGATCAGATATTAAAAGATATGTTTGATAATTCTGCATCCGGTATTTTACCATTTTTACAAAATACAATTTATTCTTCCGGTATATTCCTGGCATATGCGATAATGATTCCTTTTTTTACTGCACTCATTTTGTATAATAGAAAAACTCTTGTAGAAGTATTGTACAGTTTTTTTTCCACCAATAAGAGAGGAATGATTCAGGAAATCATTCACCAAACTGTGCATACATACTATAGTTTTGTCAAAGGAGTAAGCATTGTGTACCTGATCGTTGGTTCTTTGAATAGTATTGGTTTATTATTACTGGGTATTCCACATCCATTTCTTTTTGGATTTATAGCATCTGTGCTGACATTCATTCCTTATGTTGGCATTATAACGGCTTCTTTGTTGCCAATTACAATTGCATGGTTGACCACTGATTCATACTGGTATCCTTTAGGTGTGGTTTTTGTTTTTGTAATCGTGCAGTATCTGGAAGCAAATTTTATTTTCCCATACGCAGTTGGAAGCCGATTAAAGATCAATACTCTGGTAACCATTATGGCAATTATTATTGGAGGTATTTTATGGGGAGCTGCAGGCATGATCCTATTTGTACCTTTTGTTGCAATTTTAAAATTGATAGCAGATCATGTTCCCGAATGGCGATCATTATCAATGTTTCTTGGATCAAAATCTTGAGAAAGGCTGTTGAGAAAAGAATGAAAAAATGAAAGAATGTCGAAGCGTTGCGGAGATTCCCTAGAATTGCGT
>JAYVIT010000076.1:0-3071 GCA_043769965.1 Saprospiraceae bacterium | reverse complement strand
CAGCTCCAAATTTTACTTTTCCCGATACGACAGGAAAATTGGTCTCATTGACTGATTTTCTAGGTAAGGTAGTTTATTTGGATATATGGTCTAGCTGGTGTGGTCCTTGTATACGTGAAATACCTTTTGCAAAGGAATTGGAAGAACAGCTAAAAGATGAGGATATAATTTTCTTATACCTTTCAATTGATGAAAATGAAGATGCCTGGAAAAAAATGGTTGAAGAAAAAGAATTAAAAGGCGTTCATCTTATTTCGAAAGGAACTTTTAATTCTAATGTGAGTAAATTATATAATGTATTTGTCATACCCAAGTATTTAATCATTGATAAGCAGGGAAACATTGCAGACAATAATGCAAAGCGACCCAGTGGTAAAGTATATAATGACTTAAAGTCGATTTTAAAAAGATAAAAATTAAGAGCGACTTGACAATTCTGATTCTGGGAATGGACATGACTTTTCTAAAAGAAATGTCATGTCTTTTCATCAGGAAGATTAAATTAACCTGAAGAAATTTTTGCCTTCAATAAAAATCACCTGCAGAATTTAAAACACAAAAAAAAAGCTGCCCAAAAATTGAGCAGCTTTTTTATTTTACTTAAGGTAGGTATTATATTTTTTGAAACTTATATCTTGATATCTGTTTATTATCGAAATATAAATAAACGATATAATTGCCGGCTCTGAGATTTGCCAACTTCAAAGGCACTTTGTTATCGCCGGGTTCAAGTTCAATCTCTTGTTTGATCAAGCTTGCATTTGTCACATCAGCTATTACCAATGTCACTCGTGCTTTCATATCACTTTTAATTGACACAGTAATAAAATCCGCGGCAGGATTTGGACTAACATCGTAAATCGTGATTGAAGTATTATTACTTGGTGTTAGCGTTCTGCTTCCAACTTTAATCACTTTTGTGATTTGACAAGTAACGCCATTGATAGAAACATATAAAGTAACTTTATACTCACCAGCTTTTGCATAAGTGTGTGAAGTAGCAGCATCACTTGAATTACTGCCATCTCCAAAATCCCAACTCAGTTTATCCGCAGTTGCACCTTTCAGATCTGCTTGAAACTTTGCAGATAAACCAGATACTCCAAATTTGAAATCTACATCACATGGTTTAGGAGGGGTCACTTTCCCAACTTTAATCACTTTAGTAATTTGACAAACTACTCCATTAATAGAAGCATACAAAGTAACTTTATATTCTCCGGCTCTTGCATAGGTATGTGAAGTAGGATCATCACTTGATGAAGTACCATCTCCAAAATCCCATCTTATTTTATCTGGTTTTGCACCTCTATAATCTCCAAGGAATTTCGCAGATAAATCTCCAGTAGAAAACACAAAATCAATATTGCATGGATTTGGTGGAGTAACTAAATCATTAACATGAATCCATGTATTTAGAATTACTGTACACAATTCTCCTTTGATAGTTGTGACTACCAGATATTTTCCTGGTTTAGCATAAGCATGTTTAACATCAATGCCAGTGGCTATTTCACCATCTCCAAAATCCCAACTTACATCACTAAATTTAAAATCTCCGCCTGCATTAAATACAAACACATTTGGTGAAGATGCAGAATTGGTTGGTACAGCACTAATATGAACTTTTCCACAACATCCATTATCAAAACTGACTGGAGGTTTAGGTGGATTTGTATTTCTTTTTACTTCAACTTTTGCTGTGAATTGTGATTTGCAAGTTGGTGTACCAATTGTCAACACAACTACATAAACTCCTTCTTTTGCATAATTATGTTTCACATCCTTGCCTTCACCACTAGTTCCATCACCAAAATCCCAATAGTATCTGGCATCCCTCAATTCAGGTGAAGCATGAAATTCTACGGTGCCATCAGGATGAACAACAAAATCAAATCGACCATCACAAGGATTTCCACCAGGAGTATTTCTAGCACAAATGACAAAATCATGTCTTTCTTCTCCATCAAAGGCAGCTGCCTTTTGAACTAAAAGAGCAATTTGACATGGGTCAACAACACTTATTTGGTAAACAACCCTGACATTAGATCCAATCGCAAAAGACTGCTCATAATTGCCGTTTTGGTCAGTTAGGACCTTTACAACATCTCCAGAAGGGTCACCAGTTAAAACAACAGGCCAGTCTGCAACGGTCTTTTTATCGGTATTATAAACCGTTCCGAATATCCGGAATTTGCCACTTTGGCCAATTAATGAAATGCTCAAAAGCATCATCATCAAATTCAAGTAAAACCTAAGATTCATAATGTAAAAATTTATGTTTTTGAATAGTGTAATCCAATCACAATACGAAGGAAGGGAGAAAAGGTTGCTCTAAACCTCCGACGTTTTTTAAGCCTCGGAGGTTTAGAGAAAAAAAAAGGTCCGGACTAGCATCCGGACCAATAAACCAATCTCATGAAAAGGTATGAAAAGACGAAGCATCTTTAATCGACATTATCGTGAAGGAATGAATTCTCTTCCCGGATTTCGGGTCGATTATCCTCATCTATCACCATTTTAACACGGGACGAACTCAGTTCCGATGAATGGTTGATAGAGTCCAGCCGTACGTTCCTTCGTTCATAGGCCGGAATATTTTCTGCTTCTGCCAGATTTTTCTGGTCAGAAAGCGATGGTCTCTGATTATTAAAACCAGGATTTCTAATGTTTATATTTGTTGTAATAAGATCCTCTTTCTTTTTAAATTGATTGAATGAACCGAATCCCATATCAAAAAGAGAAGTTGAAGCTGTTTTCTTTCTTTCTTTTTCAGTGTCCTCTTCAAAATCAAATACTCTCGCAGATGGTGACGCTTCCAGGCTGTCATCAATGGTATTTTCATCGTGATCCAGGTTGACCTTTGAAGACTGACTTGCAGTTTGCCTTTCTTTATAACCAGAGCCAAAACCAGTTGCAATCAAGGTAACACTGATCTGATCATTTAAACTATCATCAACACATGAGCCCCAGATCAGATCCGTTTCAAAACCTGCTTCCTGCTGAATGTATTCGGTGATTTCACTCACTTCATCCATTGTAATTTCAGGGTTTCTTCCGGTTGTAATATT
>JAYVIT010000075.1:0-6565 GCA_043769965.1 Saprospiraceae bacterium | reverse complement strand
CGAATGGATTTATCTCTACCCACAGTAATTGGTATAATTACTCCTGGAAAAAGCACAGTGTTTTTAAGAGGCATGACAGGAAGGATATCTCCAAAACGGTCTTCTCGAATGGGCTCCTCATCATCTGCTACTGCAACAAAAGGAAGCAATTCTTCATCTTGCTGTAATTTGGAATCAAAAATTATATTATTAAAATTCATATGGTTTATTCAAAAGATTAAGATCAATTTATTCATTAAAATTGGCAATTATTCAAGAATTGCCAATTCTATGAGCAAAGATATTAGTTGTGTCAATCCTTATGCCATTAGCATATTTAAGCTATTTTATGACAAAAAGGACATGCTTTTAGGACAATTTGGCAATCAAGATAAAATGACCGCCGACAACCGACCACAGACGGAACATGGTATTTCGTTGTTGAATATTAAAGAAATTAAGATTGGAAATTTGACTAGTGATTTAATTTGAATTAGGAGTAAAATTTTTATTGACTATAGATTTAATTCATCAGAAGTCGGCGGTCGGCGGTCGTCCGTCTGCGGTCAATTCAAGGTGCAAGACGCCCAATCTCCCAGGCATTATTTCCTCGTTGATAGGTCAACCGATCATGAAGGCGGCTTTCCCTGCCTTGCCAAAACTCGAAATATTCTGGCACGAGACAAAGTCCTCCCCAATGATCGGGTCTTTTGATTTGATCCTGGTGTGACTTGTAGAATTCAAATTTATCTTCGAGTTCTTTGCGGTGGTCCAGTATGCTACTTTGTGGAGAAATCATCGATCCGATCTGGCTAAGAATTGGTCTTGAATAAAAATAATTGTCAGAGAGTGTAGCTTCCAAATGTTTTACAGTGCCTTCTATTCTAATCTGTCTTTCCAGTTTATCCCAAAAAAATAATAAGCAGGCATTTGCATTCTCTTGTAAATCCTTTCCTTTTTTACTTTGGTAATTCGTGAAAAAAACAAAACCTTCATCATTAACATTTTTTAATAAGACAACTCGCGATGATGGTTTTAGATCAGATCCAACTGTAGATAATATCATTGCATTCGGTTCTGCAATTTCAGAAAACAATGCTTCATCAAACCATTTTTTGAATTGATCCAATGGATTTTCTTGCAGATGTGTTTCATCCAAAATGGATTTGCTATAATCTTTTCTTAAATGTTCCATGTTTAGTTAGGCTATAGGCATTAGGCTATAGGCTTTGGTTTGTTATAAGTTTAATATTATATTATATTTTATGTTTATGACCATTTGAACACAAATTTAATCTAATTATTTTTTTTTGCCTACCTGCCGGCCGGCCGGCAGGTGGGCAGCCTAAAGTCTAGGCCTCCTCACAATTTCCCCATACTCTTATCCAGATCCACCTTCGCATTGATTAAATTAATTTGTGCATCCAGTAGATTGGCCTGCGTTTGGTAGACATCTCGTTCTGCTGAAGTAATTTCCAAACTGGAACCGATTCCTTCTTTAAATTTAATACTCGCAGTGTTATAAATTTTTTCTGCAAGTGCTAATGATTTTTTTCTGGTTTCGATGCTCAGGCTTGCATTCAGATATTGTTTTTTTGCATTTTCAAATTCGAGATTTGCTGCATTTTCAAATTGAGAAAGTTGCAATTTTGTCTTATCTTGAAGTGCTTTGGCACGCATTATTTTTGCTTTTTTATCGAATCCATCAAATATGGGAATATTCAGATTCAGTCCTGCCAAAGCTGTTGGAAACCAATCGTTGTCATTCGAATCGAATAGTTTGTTTCGTTGCAAACTCTGCTGATAACTAGCAAAGCCATACAAACTGGGCAAATACGCTACTTTGAATCTTTTGATATTAATTTCTGCAAGTCTTAAACTTTGCGTGATTACGGGATATTCTGGTCTTTGCTGGATATTTAAACGAAATGAAGGATCCATGATTTCCAGATACGATTTATTAAGCGCTTCGCTCAATCGATCCGTGAGTACAAACTCCTCTGAAAGCGGAAAAGACATTTGAAACTTTAATACATTTATACTAATTGTTGCAATGGCATCCAACTTTTCTTCTTCAGTAGTCAGATTTTGAAGGGAGAGTTCAATCCTATCGACATCTAGTTTTTCAATTAATCCTGCTGCATATATTTCCGTTAATTCTTTTCTTACTTTTTCCAGGTTGGAAATATTTTTTTCAACAAGTATTAGATTTTCCTGTATTGCCAATGTAGCTAAATATGCTTTGGTAACTTGATATGTCAATTCGGATTCGGATTGATTGATTTGTTTTATGATTAAGTCTTTGTATAATTTTTGCGCTTTCAATCCTACAAAAAAACTGCCGTCAAATAACAGCGTATTAAATTCCAGATTTGCAGTTAAATTATTTTTTGTTCCAAATTGTACAGGAACTCCAGGTCCGGCATCAGGATATACTCTTGGCTCTTGTAATAATTTTTCATCATACAACACGTCGTAAATCGGACGACTCAGGAAATTAGGAAAAATGCTGGTCGGTAATTTGAAAAAATAATTATAAGAAACTGAAGCAGATAATTTAGGCATACCGATGGCATAGTATTCTTTGAGTTGTCCATTTACATCATCTATATCCGTTTTTTGGATTTTGAGTTTTAAGCTATTTGTTTTAGCATATTTTATTGCTTCTTCAAGGCTAAAACTTTTTTGTGCAAATGAAAAACAGGAAATAAAACTGTAAATTGTAAATAAAATAAATCTAATGTACATTACTAAAGAGTTTTTACAAAGATGAAGTATTGTAATTTTTTTATAGTCTTAATTTTGTTAATAAATTATGATTTGTTTTCCTGGATATTGGGACGTTTTATTATTGACTTGAACCAATTCAGCCAGAGTCAAATATTGATTGAATTTGTACAATGGCACACAGACAACACAGATTCGACTGGTTTACACTGATTATAGGATATTCAAATCCCTGCTTGCCGCAGGTAGGCGTGAATATCTGTCTAATCTGTGTTGTCTGTGTGCCATTCAATCTAACTGGTTAGCCAGCAGCTGAGTCAGGTTGAAGTCAAAAGAACTTTCCTAAAATTAACCATAGTAAAACTATTTTTGTGGCCTTTAGTTCATCAAATCGGTATTGAATATGAGAATGCGTATATGTGTGGGATTGATTTTTCTTTTTTCAATCATGTTTTCTTGCCAATCAGTAGTTGGGGATAAATCTACTGAGTCAATAAGACTCTTTAAAACCTATTGCGTCAATTGCCATGGGATTGATGGATCACTGATGACCAATGGTGCAAAAGATTTAAGATTTTCGCCGCTAAGTCTTGATGAACGGATTCTTGTAATTACTCAGGGTAGAAATGCAATGACTGCATTCGGCAATACTTTAACTGCTCAACAAATTCATACCTTGGCTGAATATACACTTCAATTGACATTTCGCGGAAAGAATGCAAACTAGCAAACTCTTTATAACCGGTGGCACTGGATTTGTTGGATCTCACATTTTAACAGAACTGATTCAAGATGGTTATTCATGCAAAGCTTTATATAGGAATTATCCATCAGTGCAAAGTAAAGCGCAATGGGTAAAGGGAGATTTACTGGATCCTGGAAGTTTTGAATTGTATTTAGATGAAGTTGATACGATAGTTCATGCTGCAGGATTCATTTCTTATCAAAAAAAGGACAAGCAAAAACTAATGTATTCAAATTGTATTGCAACCAAAGAATTGGTAAATAGTGCTTTGAATAAGAAGGTTAAAAACTTTGTGTATATCAGTTCCGCATCTACATTGATTCGATCTGTTGATCCGCTCTATATTTCATTAAAGGGATCGGGCACGCCGGTGTTTAATTCGTATTATGCAAAAACAAAATTTCTGGCCGAATTGGAAATCTGGAGGGCTGCCGCAGAAGGAATGAATGTATGTGTTTTATATCCAAGCCTGGTTATCGGTGGCTGGAAATGGAATAAAAGTTCAATGCAAATTTTTGGTAAAGTCAATTCGGGAATAAGCTATTATCCACTGGGAAATCTCGGTATAGTTTCAGCAGTTGATCTGGCTAAAATCGTATCCAAAATTTGTATGAATGATATGAATGGTCAGCGATTTTTAATCAATGCTGAAGTATGGTCGTACAATGATTTTTTGAATGAAATTGCTAAAAGTCTTGGTAAGAAAAAAATAATAAAGGAAGCTTCTAATTGGCAAGCTTATCTATTATCACTTTTGAATATTTCATTTTCATTCTGGAATCAAAATCAAGCAATAATAACAAGAGAAACCATCAAATCAAGTTTTTCCAGATTCCGATATGAACCCAATTTGCATTCATCATTACCGAATTTTAACTATCAGGATATTAAGGATCAAATCCACGAGATTGTAAAGCAACAGAAAAGCATAACGTGAATTATTAATCTCGTACATTGGTTGTTCATAATCAATCGAAAAAATTATAAGCAAATCACGTCACTAAAATATTGATATATAGCATTATATACATTAAATAAAATTATATTTTAACATCCGATTTTTTAGATTCGTTAATCAAGTGTAAATTTATAGCTTATTAAACTTAAACTCTACGATTATGAAGAAAGCTTTACTCAACTTATTTCTATTATTATTTATCTCCTCAGCGGCTTATAGCCAGGCTGTAGTTATAAATTCTCCTGCCTCTATAGCCAGGGTTTATATTTATGGAACCGCCCAATTCGGTGCTACCCTCACAGATCAAATTTGGTGTGGTGACGCGGTGTTAGGAAAACCAAACAATGGCTGTGATCCTTCTTTATCTAATCCTTCTGAAGTAGCTGGAAAAGTGGTTTTGATTGACCGCGGATCTTGTGAATTTGGATGGAAAGCATTGCGTGGACAAGAAGCTGGTGCTATTGCCTGTATTATTTTTAATAATGTCGCTGGTGCTGGAGTACAGGGAATGGGAGCTGGGGCTGTTGGAGGCCAGGTAACTATTCCGACTGTTATGCTTTCTTATGAAGACGGTTTGACAATTAAAGCTGCAATTGCAGGAGGTGCAACCGTTAATATTTGCATGGGAAATATCACATTTCCAAACGACCTTTCTACCAATAACCGTGCAGGAATTTGTCATGCTCCATTTGGTACGTATCCTGCAAGTTGGCTTAGAAATGCTGATGATTTTGTGATCACACCTGGAGCCAGCATTACCAATAATGGTACAAATATGGGCTCAGGAGTTAAACTAAATGCTAAAATTGCTTTTACTCCAAATGGCGGTAGTAACACTCAATTTTATAACAAAACTTCAGATCCTGGAATTTTTATAGAGGTGGATTCCACTAACCGCATTACCCTTGAATCTCAGGATATTCTGGGTTTAGCTAATGGCCAGGGTCAAGGTACCATTTCGTATACGGTAACCTCAGATAGTACTGAAACTTCCAATACCGATAATTCAGCCGTTTCAAATTTTTATATTTCAACAAATATTTTTTGCAAGGCCAGACTAGCTGCAAATGGTCGCGATCCATTCATCACAGCTAATTATAGAAGAAGTGATGGCACAAATGCGGAATATGTCTCTTTTTATACCATTCCGTATTGTGCTGGTTGTTCAATTGATACTATTTTATTCAGTTTTGCTATAAGTGCCCCCGCTACATTGGCAGGTTTACAGCCAGAAGCAAGTCTTTATGGTTGGGATGATATCAATCAGGATGGAGATGCCACTAATGATGAAATTAAATATTTGGCCACAGGCATTTACACATTTGATGCAAATGATACAAGATCGTCTGCAATTGTAAGGGTGCCTCTTGAAGATTTTAATGTTCAAAAATTTGGATATGAGATTCCGTCAGATGATTTCGGAGTAATGATTGGTGTGAGATATGGCGGTGCTGAATCTGTTTTCTTCGGCTTCGATGAAGGCATGGATTATGTATGCGATAATGAACTTAAAACAAATGCAGGTACACTCAGGATTGATGATCTACCGTATTTGGGAATAACAGGATATGATGCCAACACAGGAGCTCCTGATGTAGATAATACCTCCTTTAGATTTACCGGACTTAACGCGCCACTGGCTGCATCCATGGTTTTGTCTGGTTCTCAATTTGGTGGTGTTGCAAGCAAACAACTTTCAGATTCAGATGCAAAAGTGATTTTATTTCCAAATCCAGCTAAAGACAAAATCAATGTCAATATTAGCTTAAGTGAATCGACTTCTAAAGTTGTCTATAATGTTTTGGATAATACCGGAAAAATAATTTTCCAATCTGCAGACAAAAATTCAGGTAAAGAATTTAAAGCCAGATTCAATGTTCAGGAATTAGCCAACGGTCTTTATCATTTAATGGTAAAAACAGATAAAGGATTTAAACAAGCATCCTTTGAAGTATTGAAATAATAGTAAATTTTATTTTTCATAAAAAGTTAAAAGACCATCGCAGTAATGTGGTGGTCTTTTTTAGTTTTCAGTTTTCAGTTGCCAGTTTTCAGTTTTCAGTTGGCAGTTTGTGCATGCCTAAAATACGTTGACATTTTTTTGTTAGTTGAATTCCAAGGTTAGTTGGTTTTTGTCAGGTTGGTTAGGTAATATT
>JAYVIT010000074.1:0-2982 GCA_043769965.1 Saprospiraceae bacterium | reverse complement strand
GCCTAAAAATGAATTTATTATTTACCCGGGATAAAAAAGAAATATTAGTTTTGTCATTTAATTTTAATATAAGGTGCCAACCGTTTTAACTCATAAAGGATATAGATTTTTCTTCTATAGTAATGATCATAGTCCTATACATATGCATATTGAAAAGGGTGGGAAAACGGCTAAATATTATTTGGAACCGTTAGAGTTAGCTCGATCTTCTGAATTTAATTCTCAAGAGTTGAGAGAAATTCGTAACTTTATATCTGAAAATGTAGAATCTTTAAAATTTAAATGGAATGACTTTTTCGACAATAACTAAATCGCATAATGCAATCAATTTGTCTTTTACCGATGATAAGATGATTGTTTTTTTAGAAGATGGGCGGGAGTTATCCGTACCACTTGAATGGTTTCCAAGATTGCGTGAGGCTTCAATGGTGCAATTGAAAAATTGGCGGTTTATCGGGAAGGGAGAAGGCATTCATTGGAGCGACCTTGATGAAGATATTCTTGTAGAAAGATTGTTGGATTGAATTTTGCCACTGCTTGCATCAATTGACTAAAGTCACGTAATTGATAAGACAACTACTGTTTTATTATCAACTTACTTAGATTATTATTCTTAAAATGCGCGGTTATAATATACACACCTGAACTCCATGGCGAAGAAAATATTTCCAACTTATTAGTGTTGATCTTTTCTTGTGAATGAACTATATTCCCTAAAGTATTTACTACTTGGATTGAATTTGGTAATTCAGTATTAAAAATAATTTTTAATGTTTGTCCGAATGGATTTGGTTGAATTGTAAATAACTGATCAGAATCCAAATCAACAGAATTCGTAAGATGACAATCATTTACTTTCGCGAAAGTTGGTGATTTCATATGGTCCCATTTTCCATTGCAAATGCCATAGGACTTATTATCATCGATTGCTGGATATTGCACTTCGTCAAGCAACATACTATCTGAAGTATATAATCCAACTTGTTCCCCTGATTTAGATAATTTTAAATTGGCATGAAGGCCGGGATCTTTTCCATCTTCATCTGCCCAGACAACAATATATGATTTTGATTTTATTATGGTATCATAAAATTTCCATTTCAATTTATTATCAGGATTGTCTGATAAGTATAAACCATAACAAGATATATCGTGATCTGTGGTGTTGTATAGTTCAATCCAATCATCAAAGTCACCGCTTTCATCTGTCATGAAGTTCGTATTGGAAGCCATAATTTCATTGAATATTATTTCTCCGACAAGTGGTGAGTTTGATTTTACTTTAATCGAATAAAATTCATATTCAGCGCGCGCAGGGGATAAGGCAGCGATATTTGCATTTTCAGCATAAATGTAGTATTGCATTTCCAAATGTTGTTGCATATTCACTTGTGCAGCATATATGCCATCACCTGCTATTCCATCCTGATGTAAGCCATCATCAAACATATCGGTTTCCACAAAAACCTCTTCTTTATTATATCGGTAAAATAATTTGATGACTGTTGCATTGGTGACTTGAGCCTGAATGCTTATCAGATCGTTTTTATGTACTTCGGAAGGAGAGTAGTTTACATTTTCTATAAGAGGTTTCGTCACATTAAATGTAGAATGACTGCTTAAAAAATTAATACGCGTATTAGTAAATGAAATTAAACCCGGATACGTTTTGCCCCCCATTCCACCATTATTGGTAAAATCATTGTATAAATTTGTGTTGAAGGCAGTGACATTAAAAAATTTATTGACATCATTAGTGACGGAAGTACTAATCAAACTTTGCAATGCAAGTCCATCCAGTTCATATCCGTTTGTATTTTTTGCATCGGTTAATACCGTAAACAAATGCGCGAGATATCTTTTCTTCCATTTAGGATTGCTGATGAGTTTGGAGATTAATGGACGTTCTGCATTATTCAAGTGGAGTAGTGGATCCAATTGTTGCATTTGTAAAACAGTTAATTGCCCACCGGAACCTGCGTTGGTAAATGCACCGTAAAATTCATTGAGATCCCAGAGTATCGTATTGAATCTTCCCAAATTGTTTTCATAAACCAGATAATTATGTCCTGATCCGGAATAACTATCCAGGTTTACGTAAAAATTATTTAATGCAAGCATCCAGAGTGCGCGATCGACTTCAAGGTATTTTTCAATTTGGTTGACATCCTGATTCAAAATGCGCAACATATTCACGAGGCTGGTCCAGCCGCTTGTTGATTCCAACTCATAATTATTGAAATAACAAGTAGAATCAGCGCTAGTATACTTTAATGCAGAACCAACATTGGAAGGTTGACAGCTTCCTGGTAAAGTAATTTGTTTGTCTGACCGGTCGCATTGAAAGAAAGCATTTGAAGATGAAAAATAATTGTCTGAAAGAAAATCATTATTCACATCTTGAACATTTGTATATAAACCGATGAGTACATTGTTGACATAGACATTGATAAAGTTGGCTTGTGAAGCGGGCAGATATTGTCTGGAGATTTTATAACCCATTACTTCTCGAAGAAAACTGGGATCCATAAATCCATTCGAAAGTTTCAGTGTATTGTATCCGTCGTATTTCTGATTGGATTTGATGTAATCCAGTTTGATGTTGAATGGATTTTTAACCCAGGTCGCATTGTAGGTACTGTTTCCTTTGTACCGGATTCCTACGCTGTCAAATACAATACCGTTCAGTTCTACTTTAGTTGCAAGTAGTCTTGCATCAGAATCTGCCGTATGCAATGAATCCAGTTTCTGATCCCAGTTGCTAAATTGGAACGTTATTTTGATTTCTTGGATTTGGTTGAGATCGTAAAGCGATTGAGAATTCGAATTTGCGAGAAAGCAAAAGGAGATTAGAATGGAGATAACTGACTTCATATGCAAATTTAAAAATTAGTTAGAACTAGAATTTTTAAACTAGTTTAATTGAATTTGAAAAATAATGGAATCCCTAGTCCAAAATTAGGAAATAAACTTCTCATTACG
>JAYVIT010000073.1:0-3873 GCA_043769965.1 Saprospiraceae bacterium | reverse complement strand
ATCTCCAAATTTTAAGTCCGAAACCAGGATTAGAAAAAACCGGAGCGGGAATAATTGGAAACTTAAAACAAGGATTGGCTTCTTCAGATTTTCTTTCTTTTGTCAAAAAACAACTCCATACTCTTTTGGTCAGACACACCCGTTTATTAAAAGATCCAATTCAAAAAGTTGCCATTGCAGGTGGTTCCGGTGCTTTTCTCATAAAGGAAGCTATCCGTTCAAATGCGGATGTGTTCATTACCGCAGATATAAAATACCACGATTTTTTCGATGCCAATGATGAGATCCTTCTCATGGATGTGGGACATTACGAAAGTGAACAATTCACCATAGAATTATTGTATGAGCTCATTTCTCAAAATTTCAGTAAATTTGCCACCCATTATACAAAAATCAGTACCAACCCAGTACATTATTTTTAAATTATGTCAAAAGCCACAGTAACAACAGACTTCCCTATCGGTTTGAAACTCAAGCAATTGTATGAATTACAGTTGATCGATTCAGAGATTGATCAGGTACATATCGTCAAGGGAGAATTGCCCGTAGCAGTAAGCGACCTGGAAGATGAAATTGTAGGTCTAACCACCCGGATTACCAAACTTGAGGGTTCGACTTCAGATATGGACAAAGATTTAATAAACCATAAGGTCAATATCAAGGCTGCAGAAGACAATATCAAAAAGTATGAAAAGCAACTGAACGGGGTGAAGAATAACCGTGAATACGACGCTTTAAATAAAGAGATCAACCTCCAAAGATTGGAAATTCAGCTTTCTGAAAAAAAGATAAAGGAGATAGCCGAGCAGATTAAACTAAAGAAAGTTACCCTTGATGGTGTTAAAGAGCGATTAGAAGTAAAGCAGAAAGAAGTGGTCGACAAGAAAGAAGAACTCAATAAGATAATTGAGAAGACCGAAAAGGAAGAAGCCACCCTTGTAAAAAAATCAGATAAATTCAAAAAAGTACTGGAGCCAAGATTATTAACAGCTTACAATAATATTCGTCAGCGTTACCGCAACGGCCTTGCAGTTGTTACGGTGAAGCGAAATGCTTGTGGCGGTTGCTTCAACCAGATACCACCTCAGGTACAGTTGGAAATCGGATTGCGCAAGAAAATAATAGCTTGCGAGCAATGTGGTCGTGTTTTAGTTGACGATCAAATCCAGGAAGTAGAAGGATAAGTTCTATTTTTAGGCATGATTAAGTTCTGCCAAATCATCCTTTTCTTTTTTTTCTATCTACAGATTAGCATACTTCATGCTTCTCAGGCCTATTGTGTATTTGATGCAGACATCCGGAAAATTTATGCTGAAATAATAAATCTTGATTTAGATCTTGCCAGAATTTCTATTGGCAACAAAGCTGATACCAGTCTGAATAAAGCATACCTGTTGCTGGAGAATGAAATTGATTTTTACAGTTTGTTTATCTACGAACAAAAATCTGAATACGAGAATAAAAAATCCTTTAAAAGCAAGCGATTAAATTTAATCAAACATTCTGATCTGCCTTTGCAATGGAAGCGATTCTTACAAGCTGAAATTTTATTGCAATGGTCCTTGATCCATTTAAAACAAGAAGATGAATTCCGCTCGTTTCAAAGCATTCGCGAATCCATTCAATTGCTTGAAGACAATGCAAATGAATTTCCTGATTTTATGTACACGTACAAATCGTTGGGCATCTTACATACTTTAATGAGTACGATACCTGCAGGATTTCAATGGGCGGCCTGGTTGTTGGGTATGAAAGCACAACTGTTATCCGGAAAAGTTGAATTGCAAAAGTATATTCAATATGCTGAACCTAGACAAGATCTTTTTCTCGATGAGTCCTATGCCGCGATGGGATTTATTATTGCTTATCTTGAAAACAAACCCGAATCAGCGTATCAGTACTGGACCCGTAAAACCGGTGACAAATCATTGAATGCTTTGCATACACTGGTACATAGCAAACTGGCTATCAAAGCTGGATTCAATGATGATGCTATTCGTACAATCGAATCTTTAAGAGATTTGGAAAGAGACAAACTTCCTCTACTTTATTTTTTGCTTGGACAGACCAGTATGCAAAAACTAAACCTCAAAGCAGATCAACATTTTCATAAATTTCTCAATTTGCATAAAGGCTCCACCTATATTAAAGAAAGCTATCAAAAACTAGCCTGGATTTCTTTGTTAAAAGGAGAACCCGGACTTTATCGCTTGTATATTTCCAATTGCCTTATTAAGGGCAATGCATTTAATGATGAAGACAGGCAAGCTAAACAAGAAGCATTGTCCGGAAAAATACCAGATCTGTATTTACTTAAAGCCAGATTATTGTTTGACGGTGGATACATGAAACAAGCAGATGAAATGTTATCTCCAAGAATAGAAGAATATTACGCTAATCCCGATAAAAAATTAGAATGTGCATACCGGCTTGGTAGAATATGTCAAATGAACAAACAACCCGCCCGGGCATTGCAATTTTATAATGATGCATTACACTTTGATCCACAAAACAATTCATTTATGAGTTGCAATGCACTTTTACAAAGTGGAATTATTTTTGAGTCCCTGCAAAAAAAGGATGATTCGTTTTCGTACTTTAAAAAAGTATTACAAACAAATCCCGATCAATACAAACGCTCCTTACATCAAAAAGCAAAAGCGGGAATTGCCAGGTTGAATGGGTCAGGTTAATTTTCTGGAGATTAATGTTCTCTGATTGATTATCTGTATTTTTTTTCGCAAATAGTAGATTTGTTATATTTGCGGTAGGAAGGATGCTTGTATGGATAAGTTACTGGCCATCACAAGCAAATAAACTGTAAAGATTTAAGATTAAAAGAAGAGCAATAGTGAAATATATTTTATTACTCGTCTCAATTGTTTTGATTAACTTCGAATGCACAAATAATCATCATTCATATGATGAAATTCAGCTTTCTGCAATAACAGACTCAACATATATAAATGTCATAATTGAACCTGACAGTATTATCTTCTATGAAATTGAAAGTATGAATTATAATGGCTGGGGAAATCGTGAGGCAGGACCAAAATTTAGTTGCCACAGCATTATCACTAAAACTCAATTGTATTCAAATCTGAAACAAATAAAAATTATATTATCCGACACATTCAAACCAAAAACAATACGAAGCATAGATCTGCCACCTAATCGTATCGCTATATTAAATAACGATAGTATTCTTAAAGAATTTATTTATTCTGATGTGAACGATGAAAATAAAATACTGCGTGATGTTGGCCATTTAATTTTAAAAGCTATTGAATTAGGACACAAAAATAAGATATCATATAGTTCCAAACTTTTTGATCTATCTCCAATAAAACACGTTGACTCTATTGCAATCTCAAATACCAAATTATTTCATAGAAATTTAAATGGAAGGTACGATTCTATTTATGTCAAACATCAAATAATTAAAACCGTAATAAATAAAGATTCAATATCGAATATTCTTGATAGAATCCAATATTTGAGTATTATTAAATCTCCAACTCTCGAAAGAAAGGATAATACAGATTTTAAAGAACATTATGTTTTAGATCTTTTTAAAAATGGACTAATAGAACATTCATTATACACAGATGAGAAAATATTAAGCTATAGCAATATTCAATGGCTGGAAGTTGATAGTAAATTCATAAGCTCCATAAAATGACGGCGCCTAACAACACAGCATACTCTCATTCCCGCCAAAAGACTTAAATCATTCTCTCCCGATGCAACGGGATGGTTTTTTTCGTTTAATAAAATTTAATGTTTTATTTTTGGCTTCCGGCATATAGCGGGAATGCGTGTATAACAAATCCGTTGAAAGGGCCCAAGCGCAACTTCAGCATAATAAATTAA
>JAYVIT010000072.1:0-2072 GCA_043769965.1 Saprospiraceae bacterium | reverse complement strand
GGTAATGCAATGTCTTTCCATGGCCTTGGTGTTACCGAACATTATCAGGGAACATTTTCTGTGATGTTGATCGCAGACTTAGCGATGATTACCGGCAATATTGGTAAAAGAGGTTGTGGTGTCAATCCATTGCGCGGACAAAACAATGTACAAGGAATGGCAGACATGGGAGCTCAACCCTATCAAGGTGCAGGTTACATGGATGTAATGGTTCCGGAGTATCAGGAAAAGTACAGCAAATTTTATGGTGCTGAAATGTCGAAAGTGGCCGGGCTCAAAATGCCGGAAATGTATAACGCTGCTATTGCAGGTGAATTCAAAGCAATGTGGGTAATGGGTGAAGACATGGCGCAATCAGATCCTAATACAAACAAAGTCATCAAAGCATTGCAGTCTCTTGAATTATTAGTTGTGCAGGAATTATTCATGACCGAAACTGCAAAATATGCGCATGTTGTTTTACCGGGTGCATCATTCCTTGAAAAAGAGGGGACGTTTACAAATGGTGAAAGAAGAATACAAAAAGTATTGCAAGTGGTGAAGCCAATCGGAGAAGCAAAAGTCGATGGACAAATCGTGGTTGATATCATGAATAAAATGGGTTACAAACAAGCTGATTATAATGCGAAGATATTATTGGAAGAAATTTCACAAATCGTTCCATTTTTTGCAGGTGTGAAATGGGATGAATTGGGCACATCCGGAAAACAATGGCCTGTGCTTGCTGATGGTACGGATACTCCCGTTTTGCATACCGAAACATTCAAGCGTGGAAAAGGAAAATTTGTTTTTAAAGACTATGTTGAAACACCGGAGATCATCGATCACGCAGCAGAGTTTCCGTACATACTTACTACAAATCGCGTACTAGAACATTATAATGCAGGAACTCAAACGAGACGCACTGGTAATGCAATCATTATTCAGGAAGATATTCTGATGCTCAATGAAGAAGATGCTCTCAAACTTGGAATTGAAGAAGGCGATATGGTATTTCTGGAATCGGCAAGGGGACATGTTACTATCAAATCGCACATTACGGATGAAGTAAAACCCGGCATACTCAGTACAACTTTCCATTTTCCGGAACTACAACTCAACCTCGTGACTTCCGATGTCAGTGATGAAATTGCGATGTGTCCGGAGTATAAGGTGGTAAGTGTGAGGATTAGGAAGGCGGAGATGGCTGCGGTTACTATCTGAAATTTATTAAATCATTTTTTTAAGTCACCTGAGCATATCATTTCAATGACAAAAGTTCAATTATTTTTCTTATTATAGAATAGTTATGCAAAATTTAGAATCAATTAATTTTAGCATTTACCTGTTCTGGGATGTAGATAAAGATAAGATAGACTATGATTTGAATAAAGCCTATGTGATTGAAAGGATATTGTCACATGGTATGTTATCTGATTGGTATAATATGAAATCTTTGTATGGATTACAAACCATTAAGGAAGTCGTAGTTCAGCTAAGGTATTTAGATAAATATTCTTTGCATTTTTGTTCCGCATATTTTGATATTCCTATAAATGAGTTCAGATGTTATAAACTAGAACAGTCAAAGGAAACTTATTGGAATTATTAATTCCTTAATGATATGAGAACAGAAATCAAAATAATTAAATTTATTAATCTTCTCCTGATTTTTCTATTCTTTTCTTCTATAGGACTTGGTCAATCAAAAAGCAAGAATAAGAAGTCTACAGAACCTAATTCAATTTCTCTTTCATATGGTAAGCGACTTGATTCATTTGCAATGAAAGGAGATTTGTTTTTAGTTGAAATTGGTTTTATCAAGAAAAGAAAATTTCCTTTTTATATTGAATTGAATTATTTTCAAAGAAACTATGAGATTAAGAAAACATTTATATCAAACGGTCAGACAATTTTATATTTTGGATTTCAAGAACAAACCAAAGTAATTGAAGCAAGATTTAAGTTGAAAAAAGCCTTGATTCAAAATCATTTGTTTAATATTGACTTAAAACCATTTGCATCAATAACCTATCTATATTTTAAAAACCGCCCACTTGTTTTTTATAATCCCCGTTTAGATTCGACTCAAC
>JAYVIT010000071.1:0-4055 GCA_043769965.1 Saprospiraceae bacterium | reverse complement strand
GAAGAAGCAGGGCTTCAATGAAAAAAAAGAAATGACTCAAATTGAAAGAGAGTTGGAAAAACTTTTTAAAGAGCGTGATGTGCTGACTGCGAAGTTTAGTGAAGCAATGGATAATACTCAATTCGCAGTAGTCAATAAAAGATTGCAGGAAATACAAAATCTCGTTGAGCAAAAAGAAACAAGATGGATGGAGTTGGCAGAATAGGAGCAGGAAGGGGATTAGGGGTTTAGGGGGTTAGGGATTTCTTATTCCTAAACCCCTAGCCTCCTAATCCCCTAAAACCTTCCCTTAAACCATTTCTCTCCAAATGAGTTTTAATCTGATAAAATTATGCGACTGACCTCTGCCAAAATTTCGGTCATTATCATTTTCAGTGTGCTTGTCATACTGGGCATACTGGGTATGCAGGCATACTATATCAAACAAAGTTTTAATAAAACCGAAACACAATTTCACCAGGCTGTCAGTATAGCCTTGAGAAATACGGCGCAGGGAATTGCCAAATACAACAAAGCCAAGTTGACTGAAAAGGGATTGATTGTAAGGGAAGCCAGTAATTTTTATGAGGTCAATGTAAACTTGCCAATTGATCAATCGGTTTTGGTTGTCCTTCTCGAAACAGAATTTGAAAAGCAAGGATTACAACTGCCTTTTGAATATGGCATTTACGACTGTACTACAAATGAATTGGTTTATAGTGATTGTTGCAATGTGCCCGATTTGAAAAGAGTAAAAACAATATCAAAAAAGAAATCTAAAAAAACTGATGTAACGAATTACTTTGTCGTTCGGTTTACGGATAAGGAATCATACACCTATAACAAGCTGGGTAATGTCCTGTTTTTTTCCGGATTAATTTTAGCTGCATGTATTATTTTGGCTGCATCTATTTTTATTATTTTACGGCAGAAAAGATATTCGGATCTGATGAAAGATTTTGTCAACAACATGACACATGAATTCAAGACACCAATTTCTTCTATTAAAATTTCTGCAGATGTAATTCTGAATCATCCACTTGTTGAAGAAGATAAAAGATTACATCAATATGCAAAAATCATCAAGGACCAGAATCAGAGATTAAACGACCAGGTAGAAAAAGTACTGCAGATTGCAAAAATGGAATCGTCTACATTTAGTTTAAAACGGGAGGACCTGGATCTCAATGAATTGTTGAAAGAACTTTGCTTGCAGAATCAATGGCGGGTTAGGGATCAGGGTGGTTCACTTGAATATGATTTTTCATCAACTCATAGTAGAATAAAAGCGGATCGTTTTCATCTGGTGAATGTTTTTTCCAATTTATTGGATAATGCAATAAAATATAGTCGCGATAAACCACAGATCAATGTAAATACTTATGATCAGGATGGATCCTGTGTGATCGAAATAGAAGACAAAGGAATCGGTATAAAAAAAGAAGAACTACCCTACCTGTTTCAGAAATTTTACCGGGTGTCCACGGGTGATGTACATGACGTAAAAGGCTTTGGAATAGGACTGTATTATGTAAAAAGAATATGCAATGAGCATGGATTTGAGCTAAACATAGAAAGCGAATACAACAAAGGAACAATTGTTCGTATATTGGTCAAAAATTTTCAGAAATGAAAAAAGCAAGGTTATTATATGCTGAAGATGACGAAACCTTATCTTTCATTACGAAGGACCACCTGGAGCTGCAAGGATATGATGTAGTCCATTGCTCAAGTGGGGGAGCGGCTTATGAAAAATTTAAAAACGAAAAATTTGATTTGGTGATACTTGATGTTATGCTGCCCGAAATGGATGGATTTACCATTGCAGAAAATATCCGGAAAAAGGATCATCAGGTACCTATCCTCTTTCTTACCGCAAAATCCTTAAAGGAAGACAGAATCCAGGGACTTAGACTTGGTGGTGATGACTATCTCACCAAGCCTTTCAGTATTGAAGAGCTGATTTTGAAAATAGAAATCTTTTTACGCCGGAGCAGAGTGTACGAGGCTCCTACCGAAGAAAAAGAAATCCAGGTCGGCATTTATGTATATATGCCTCTAGAGTATCAACTCGTTTTGAATACCGAAGCAAGGATTCTTACCCAGCGCGAAAGCGAATTATTGAGTTTCTTATTGAAAAATAAAAATAAGGTAATCAAACGCTCTGTCATTTTGGAAACACTTTGGGGTGAAGACGATTATTTCATGGGCAGAAGCCTGGATGTATTTATTTCCAGATTAAGGAAATATCTATCTGAAGATCCTCAAATTAAGATTGACAACATCCATGGAATTGGTTTTAAGTTTATATGTCCCTGAGCGTATTGCCTTACATTCAAATACTTTTTTTCATTGTATTTCAGGCATTTAGCTTGTCTGGTCAGTCGACCAACCCATTTGAGCTCAAGCGAACTAATCCAATTCCTGATAGTTCGATTTCAAATCCCGGGGAAAGCCAGAATATAGGTTCTTTAAATCCTTTTGCCCTGAGGCCAGGACTTGGATCAAATGCTGAATGGAATGCTCCTTCAAGTCCAACCAAAATTTTAAGTTGGATAAATAATCCGGAACATGCCAAAATAAAAGCCAGCAATGTTCAATCCCTTTTATTTTGGACCCTATTATTTCTCAGCTTTTTGTTGGCGATTGCATTAAATATCAACCGGAGCGTAACTATAAAACTCTATCGAAGTTTATTGAATCTCAATTTTTTAAATTTATTATATCGGGAAAGCAAAGAAGAAAACCTGCTCATTTATTACCTCTTATATGGATTGTATTTTATTGGAATGAGTCTGTTCATTTACCTTGCCATCATTCATTTCAAAGGAATCAAAGCACCGATCAATATTTTATACATAGCCGTGTATATCATGTTGATTAATGGTTTGAGACATTTAATTTTAAAAATGATTGGTACGATATACGGATTATTTAAAGAAACTGACCGCTATCTTTTTAGTATTGTCATCTTTTCCTGTATTATGTCTATAGTCCTGATACCTGCAGATTTTATTATAGCATTTGTCAATCCGGAACTTGGACGCAAATGTATTTGGTTGATTTTCATTATTTTCGTAATATTATACCTCTATAGGCAGTTTCGGGAAATTATATTTTCCTTCAGTTTGTGGCGCCAGCATATTTTTCACTTTTTATTGTATCTTTGCACCTTCGAAATCGCGCCCTTGGCTCTTTTTATAATATTTTTATTAAAACAGGGCGTCATTTGAGAAGCCGAAGGAAATGCCGACTAAAACGACAACCATCGCATCAAAGAAGGATATCAGGTGCCAAAGGGTAAAAACCATACTGGTTTCTCAGCCCCGCCCTGAACGATCCCCGTATTTTGAAATCGAATCGAAATATAATATCCAATTGGATTGGAGATCCTTCATTCAAGTTGATGGTTACACCGAAAAAGATTTTAGACGCCAGAGAATTCGCCACGATGAATTTCCAAATGTAGTTTTCACCAGTAAAAATGCAATCGAAAATTATTTTCGCCTTGCAGAAGAAATGCGATTCAAGATAAATGAAATGAATAAGTATTTCTGCGCAACAGAAGCGATTGCAAATTACTTGCAGAAATTTATCATCTTCAGAAAACGAAAAGTTTTTAATGGCACAAAATCGGTTACAGAACTGACCAGTTATTTTAATAAGCATAAAGAATCCGGTGCTTTTATTGTTCCATGTTCCGAATCTGGCAACACAGAGGTATCCAACTATCTCAAATCATTAAAAGTAAAATTTCACGAATCACCGATGTACCGCACAGTAAGTGCAGATCTATCTGACTTAAAACAGATCAAGTACGATATGATTATCTTTTTCAGTCAACTTGAAATCAAATCGTTGTTTGATAATTTTCCAGATTTCAAACAAGAAAATACAAGAATCGCTGCATTCGGATCATCTGCTGCCAAAGCAATTTTAGATGCCGGATTAATTTTAGATATACAAGCCCCAACTGTTGAGACACCATCTATGACTATGGCGCTGGAGGAATATCTGAAGAGATCTAATAAGTAAGTTGTTAGTTGATAGTTGTTGGTTGTTAGAAAGTCAATGGT
>JAYVIT010000070.1:0-2665 GCA_043769965.1 Saprospiraceae bacterium | reverse complement strand
TTAATTTCTGGGCAACCTGGTGCAAACCCTGTGTAAAAGAACTACCCTATTTCGAAGAAATGAATAAATCAAGAAGCGGAGAAAAATTTCGCTTATATCTAGTGAGCCTGGACTTCAAAGATGGAGCTAAAAAAAGACTGCTCCCTTTTTTAAAGAAAAAAAACATAGAATCGACTGTAATATTATTTGATGGAGGCAATCCTAACGATTGGATTGATAAAATTCATGCTGATTGGAGCGGTTCGATTCCAGCTAGTCTGATTTCATATAGTGGCCAAACCTGTTTTGAAGAAAATTCATTTGACAATTTCAATTCACTAAACTTATTTATCAAACATTGTAAAACAAATTTTAAATCATGAAGAATATTTTAATCACCTCATTGTTGACAGCATTTCTTTTTAATCTTTCATTCAGCCAGGGATACAAAGTTGGAGATGTAGCAGATGATTTTAGTTTAAAAAATGTAGATGGCAAGATGGTTAGCATGGCTGACTATAAAGATGCAAAAGGATACATCATCATTTTTACCTGCAATCATTGTCCTTATGCAATAATGTATGAAAAACGAATTATAGATCTGCAAAAAAAATATGTAAAGCAAGGATTTCCGGTGATTGCCATAAATCCTAATGATCCGGAAGTAGTGCCTGAAGATGATTTTAGCAACATGCAAAAAATATCAAAAAAGAAAAAATATCCATTCCCTTATTTATTCGATGATGGCCAGAAAGTGTATCCGAAGTACGGTGCAACCAAAACACCTCATGTATTTATTTTGAATAAAGAAAAGAAGGTAAAATACATCGGAGCTATTGACGACAATGCAAAAGAAGAATCAGCAGTACAAATAAAATATGTTGAAAATGCAATCAGCTCCATTGAATCGGGTAAAGATCCTGATCCATCTGTAACTAAAGCTGTTGGTTGTAGTATTAAGAAAAAAGGCTAGAGGCTGTAGGCTCCCGCAATTCTGCGGGATAAATTCCGGCTGTAGGCTGTAAAAAAAATATTCGATTAAAATTTACAATTTTATAGATCTATTTTTTTTAACTTAATTTTTGTTTTACTTTTCAATTGCACTTTGCCTCTTGCATACTTCCTACTACAGCCTATAGCCTTCTTCATTATCTTTGCGGCTTGTTTAAAAAACTGAACTCACAATGACACAATCCGGTGTAGAAACTGCAGAAAAATTAGGTTTACTTAAGTCTGAATATCAGAAGATTGTAGAAGTCATGGGCAGGGAGCCAAATTTTACTGAGCTTAGTATTTTTTCGGTTATGTGGTCTGAACATTGTTCTTACAAAAATTCCATTACGTACTTAAAAAAGTTACCCAGGAAAGGCTCTGCATTATTAGTAGAAGCCGGAGAAGAAAATGCAGGATTAGTGGATATTGGTGATGGACTGGCCTGTGCTTTTAAAATTGAATCCCACAACCATCCTTCTGCAATCGAGCCATACCAAGGTGCAGCTACTGGAGTTGGAGGAATTCACAGAGATATATTCACTATGGGTGCAAGACCTATTGCTGCTTTAAACTCATTGCGATTTGGTAATATCCATATCAATCACACCAAGCAACTTATGAAAGGTGTCGTCAAAGGTATCGGCAATTATGGAAATTCATTTGGTGTCCCTACTGTTGGCGGAGAAGTCTATTTTAATAATTGTTACAATCAAAATATACTGGTTAATGCAATGTCTGTTGGTATTGTTGAACACGGCAAAACTGTTTCAGCAAGAGCTGATGGACCAGGCAATCCCGTTTTTATTGTTGGATCAGCTACTGGTAAAGATGGCATTCATGGAGCGACTTTTGCTTCTTCAGATCTCACTTTAAATTCAGCAGAGGACCTTCCTGCTGTTCAGGTAGGAGATCCGTTTCAGGAAAAATTGCTTTTAGAGGCAAGTCTCGAAGCGATTGCCACGGGACAAATTATCGGCATGCAGGATATGGGTGCCGCCGGTATCACCTGCTCAACTTCAGAAATGGCAGCTAAAAGCGAAACAGGCATGATTATAAATTTGGATCTTGTACCAACCCGTCAAAAAAACATGCAGCCATTTGAAATTTTACTATCTGAATCTCAAGAGCGAATGCTGGTGGTTTGCAAAAAAGGTGGTGAAAAAGCATTGCAAGATGTTTATGAAAAATGGGATCTGGAATGTGTCCAAATAGGCGAAGTAACTGATACTGGGTTTTTAGAATATTTCATGCATGATAAGCTGGTCGCCAAAGTACCCGCATATTCATTGGTACTTGGAGGTGGAGCACCTATATATGAGAGGGAATTCAGAAAACCAGCCTATTTTGAAGCCATTGATGAATTTGAACCTAAGTTGGTGATCGAAGTAGAAAACCTACCTGATATTGCCAAACAATTAATTGCTTCAGCTAATATCGCCAGTAAAAAATGGATTTATGAACAGTATGACCGGATGGTTAGAACCAATTCCATGAATTCAATAGCACAGGCTGATTCTGCCGTAGTGCGAATCAAAGAAAGCAAAAAAGCATTATGCCTAACCACAGATTGCAATTCAAATTACGTTTATTTAGATCCATACAAAGGCGGGATGATCGCAGTAAGCGAAAGTGCGAGAAATATAAGTTGTTCCGGCGGAATTCCAGTCGCAATTACGAATTGTCTTAATTTCGG
>JAYVIT010000069.1:0-6258 GCA_043769965.1 Saprospiraceae bacterium | reverse complement strand
GGGATCTTCTCCCGCTAGCGGGATACGACATTTTTCATTTATTTCGTCGTATCCGGCGCAGTATACTTCTCACCTTTTCCACCAAACACCGAAATGTTTACGTAACGTTTCGGATTCAATCGGAGATCTTGTAATAATAGATCAAGATCTTTTGAACTCTTATTGAGGTTTTGATAGAGGCTTGGATCATTAATAAGTAAACCTAAGCTGCCTTTATTGGTGCTGACATTGGTCAAAATGTTATTTAATTTTTGAATGGACTGATTTAATTCCTGTATGGTTTTTTTGCCATCAGTCAAAGTTTGATCTGCTGTTTTTACAAGCTTGCCTGGATCAGATTGTTTGAGACTACTTGATATAGATTCTAGATTTTGCAAAGACTGACTAATTGAATTTGTATTTTTTGCAAGACTGGAAATTAATTTATCGAGATTCGTCAAAGAGTTGTTTACACTCTGAGAAGAATTGTGCAACATTTTATTTAGTGTAATTGTAGATATGGCAAGATTATTTAAAATGGTATGAATGTTTTTTACTGTCGCAGCAACCTGTACATTTTTATTGGCTTGACTTGTATCCAGGATAGAATTCAATTCATGACCAACAACAGCAGTATATTCCTTTATTTCTTCTTTGCTGACCATACTGGAAAGCATTCCTGCTATTTCGCCTTTAATAATAGATTTGTTAGGCAAACAATCTGATTCGCAGTACTTATTATATTGTAAGATGATGGCTTTACCTCCCATAATTCCTTGTTGAACCATTACGGCTCTGGTATCCACAGGCAATTGAATTTCATTTTTTACTTCGATGGTAACCAGAACCATATTAGGGTCTTCCGGATCTAAATTAATTTTGGTCACAGTGCCTACTTTCAATCCACGTGTTAATACTGGTGATGACGGATCCATCATACCTACATCAGGATATTTGATGAAATAGGTTTTACTCCGGTCCAATAAATTACTTCCTTTCAGATATTTATATCCGAAGATCAATAAAGCCAGGGTAACAATTCCCAGAAGGCCTACTTTTAGTTCGTTGCGCAATGTTGTGGATTACTGTTAAATGAATGGTTTCAGGCGGACAAAATTACAATAATTGGCAATTTCATCGCTGTAAATCGGTAGGAAAGCTTGAAGAAGACTAATCGACCTTTTTATCTTCTAAGAATTTGATCACAAAAGCATCTTTATAACCAGCTCTTTTTAGAGCTGCTTTTTCTTTATTTGCATCATCAAATGTGAGAAAACTGCCATATACGACTTTGAAAACACCCCTGTCTTCTATGATTTCAAAATCGAGATTGGTTCTCCATTTAGATTGTTGTGGCGGATATGTTTTCATCGCAGCTAACTGAATTTTATAAATATAGTTATCTGGCTTAGATGGCTGCTTTCCACCTTTCATAGTCGATTGCGCCATGGATATACTTGGAGATATTGGTTTAGTAGATAAATTATTCACAATTCCATCAGCGATCATTTCGGCGATCTGCCATTGACCGGATTCAGAGCACAGATATTTTTCTTCATCCGTGTTTGTCATATACCCGGCTTCTATTAATATGCCTGGCATACTTACTTGATGCAATACATGGAATCCTGCCTGTCTTACTCCTTTACTTTTGCCGGGATGTCTTATGGCAAATTCATCTTCTATCGATTTGGCTAAAGCAATGCTTTGCTGCATATACTGATCCTGAAGATGATTTAACATGATAAATGAAGCTGGTGATGCAAAATCTATTTTATCATAATGTTCGTCAGTAGATGCTTCTAATAAGATGGCAGCATTTTCCCTTTGTGCAACTGCCAAATTATCTTCTGCTTTATGTAGTCCCATCACATAAGTTTCTGTTCCTCTTATATGTTTGTGATTGTTAGGCATAGCATTGCAATGAATGGAAATAAAATAATCGGCATCCATATCATTAGCAAATTTAGCCCTGGCATGAAGAGGAAGGAAAGTATCGATTTGACGAGTAAAATAGACAGCAGCTTCAGGCATTTTATCAATTAGAAGCAATTGGACCTTGTTGCTAATCGAAAGGGTGATCTGTTTTTCCGAACACAGATTGCCTTTTGCACCTTCATCGGCACCCCCATGTCCTGCATCTAAAACAATTGTCGGACCGGAAAATAAAACCAGATCTTGCGCAATCAATTGACTCTGAACAGATAGGATCAATATTAGACTTACCAATAGTAATTTGTAAGCCTTTGGAAGCGTTGCAGATGAATTGTAGTTTTGCATTCTGGTTTTTTACTCTTAACAAAGGTATACATTATATAAAAATATTATATATAAATTACTATAAATTTTTGAATAAGGTATTTTACTTTTTAGCATTTCTTTTTTTTACGCTTCAATTGAGCGCTCAAATTCATGTCCGAACTTCTCCTTTGGATAGCTTAAAAAGCAACTCTGTTCCAACTGATTCACTGGTCATTCAGAATGGAAAACTATTATTGGTTTCGCCAGACAGCATCGATGTCCCTGTGGATTATAGTGCAGATGATAAAGTACAATTTGATTATATCAACAAAGTAATACATCTCTATGGCAATGCCATCATTCATTACAAAGCCATGGATATCAAAGCCGATTACATTCGCATTGAAATAAACACCAATCTTGCAATCGCGACACCACTCATTGATTCAACCGGAAAGAAAACGGGAATTCCTGAATTCAAAGAAGGTGAGCAATCCTTTAAAGCACAGAAAATCTCGTACAACTTCAAAACTAAAAAAGGAGCTATTGAAGAAGTAATTACCCAGGAAGGCGATTTATTTGTACATGGTGAGCAAACAAAATTTATTTCCAAACAAAGTAAGGATAGCAACGGTGATGATATCATTTACAATAAAAATGCAATCATCACAAGTTGCAATGCAGAACATCCACATTATGGAATCCGCAGCAACAAACAAAAAGTCATTCCAAATAAATTAGTAATCGTTGGACCTTCCCACGTGGAAATTGGTGGAGTACCTACATTTCTTTGGTTGCCTTTTGGATTTTTTCCAATTTCAAAAAATGCAAGGGCTGGAATTATTTTTCCAAAAGAATATCAATTTGATGATCGCGGTTTTGGTCTGGCAGGAATTGGTTATTATTGGCCTGTAAGTGAACATCTGGATTTAAAATTTCTTACGGATATTTTTTTTAAAGGATCCTTTCGCATTAATGTTGCTGGAAATTATAAAAAGAGATATAAGTATTCAGGCAACTTTGAACTCAATTATGATAATCGCATTCAGGAGATTCCAAATACCTATACTACAAATGTCAATCGACCAATCCGTGTTCGATGGACGCACAATCAGGAGTCTGGTGCACATCCTTACCGAAGTTTTGGTGGGAGTATAAATATTGAAACAAATAGCTTTAGCAAACTATCGTATTTTGATGCTAACCGGGCTTTACAAAATGTGTTGACTTCAAATTTTAATTATAATTATTCATTTCCTAATTCGCCTTTTTCTTTGGCGGCATCATTAAGCCACACACAAAACAATATTAGTCACAGTTTGAATCTCACCTTTCCGGAATTGACTTTGCAAATGCGGAGCATCACTCCATTCAAAAATAATAAGCGGGTGATACAGAATGAAAAATGGTATGATCGGATCAATGTATCTTATAATGCACAAATGCGAAATTCAATCAATACCACTGATACTACCTTGTTTACAAGTCAGACCTTAGACACCATGCGATATGGATTTCGACATCATGCTGATGTCAATGCATCTTTCAAATTTCTCAAATATTTTAATTTTAATCCAAACATTTCCTATAATGAAGAAATTACTTTCTTTTCACAAGTTCAGACGTTAAAGGATGATACGTTAAAAAATTCTATGGGACAAGACAGTCTTTTTGGAGTGCCGGAGACTATTTATATAAGGGGTTTAAACTCTTTTAGAACATTTGGTGTAAGTGCTGCAGTAAATACACAGATCTTTGGTCAAATTATATCTTCCAAGGGATGGTTCAGAGGTATCAGACATCAGATCACACCATCTGTTTCTTTAAATTTTTCTCCGGACTATCATAAGTCTCCTTTCAACTATTTTAAAACAGTGGATACGGATCTAAGAGATTCGTTTAACCGAAAAAAAGAATATTTGATTTTTGCCAAAAGTCCATTTGGGGAACCATCGGTAACCAGTGAAAATTTTAATATTGGATTTAGTGTCGGAAACCGGATAGAAATGAAGTACTATTCAAAAAAAGATTCTGCTGCTAAAAAAATTCCGATTATCGAAAGTTTCAATTTTTCAGGCAACTACAATGTATTTGCGGATTCATTTAATCTAAGTACTATTAATGGAAGTGGAAGCAACCGTTTATTTAAAGGCATTACAACCTTGTATTATGGTTTGACTATGGATCCTTATGGAAGAGATTTGGTAAGTGGTCAGGAAGTCAGATCAAAATTCTTTGCATTGAAGCATAACAAAAAACTGGTTTATGTCACTAATGCTTTTCTCAATATTAATACCGGTGTAACTATAGGTCAACTGATTGGATTGTTTGATGAAGAAGTTCTAAAGAAAAAAGATCCGAATAGACCTGCTCTGCAGGAATTATTTTATGATTTTAATATTCAGCATATTATCAATTACAAATACGAAAGACTGAATACCGGACATGATACCATCATTCGCACATTGCACAATCTTACTGTGAATGGCGTCATTCCACTCACGCCAAAATGGAGAATCAATATCAGCAATATCGCTTATGATTTTGATCACAAGGGTTTTCAGTATCCAACACTTGGATTAGAACGAGACCTGCATTGTTGGATTATGAAATTTGATTGGTCACCTCAATTTGGTTATTATTCTTTTTTCCTTGGAGTGCGACCCGGATCTCTTGAATTTATCAGAATACCTAATAATGAAAGTTTTTCAGGGACTAGGAGGTAAATTCCAGTGCCCATCATTCAATCCTTGTTGAATTTATCATCCTTCCAATTTACAGGATTGTTAATTATGTAATTGGAAATTCTGTGATAGGATTCTTCATTCCTAATGATATGTTTATAATAATTGCGTTGCCATAATTTACCATTGAATGTTTGCCATCCAGAATTTTTTACACCACGAATGTATTCAACAGTGGTTATCGATTTAAACGCATCCATCATGTCACCAACAGTTTTATTGTTAGGGGCAATCTCTTGTGGTTGCCCTTTATCTGGGGATAGGTCAATTTCACGGTCATCAAGGTTACCCACAAGGGGTACCCTTACATTATCATCATTGGATGTATCATCATCAAGGTTACCCATAAGGGGCACCCTTACATGCATATCGGTATTTTTTACAATTTCCAAAATTCCATGAAAATGATTTGGCATTACAACAAATTCATGTAATTCAATATTTGTAAATCGATTAGTTAAAGCCGACCATTCTTTTTCAATCATCTTTCCTGGTTCATTTAAAATCATGATTTTGGAGTTTTTATCTTTATGAGAATCCATTTCTGATGCCCCACTGAATATTTCCCCAAACAAGTACAATCGATCTTCGACACAAATGGTAATGAAATATAATCCTGCCTTAGAATAATCATATCCTTTCAAGCGAATACTCCTTCTATGATGTATATTTGGATTATAAGCCATTTAATTATTTTCAAAATACTTTCCTGTAAATCGATTTTATCATCTCATTAAATTCTTCCGACCATCTAAAGAAATAAATAATCCCTAAAAACAAAATGGTAATAATTCCAGATATTAAAAATATATTTATCAACGGATGAAAAGATAACTGAATCTGTGAGGCAGCAAATGCAATTCCCAAACCAAGTAATAGTACTTTCCCTAAAGACATGGATAGCGGATGAATTCCCAACTTTATATAGACCATAAGTGTTTTTAAAATATTGTAAATACAAATGGAGACGAATGTCGCAAATGCAGCTCCATGGATTCCGTATATAGGAATGAGAATATAATTGAATGCAATATTGAGTATTGCCATCAAGAGCAGTAAGTATAATTCGATAGGATAATATTTTGAATACGTTAAAATGTGATGATTTACTCCGGTGGCTGCGTCAATAATTCTGGCTAATAACAGCCACCCGATTACGAAATGAATAAGGACTACTTTTTCTGAATTTGGCATCAATTGACTTAGTGATAAGAATGATGAGTAAATGCAAAGTGCAATCCAGATGGTAGGTATCAACATGTTTCGTGATGATTTTGAATAAATAGCCTGCAGG
>JAYVIT010000068.1:0-15500 GCA_043769965.1 Saprospiraceae bacterium | reverse complement strand
AGGACTGGCTATAAGTAATATCACAACAACTACTGCAAGTGGATCTTGGAATAGTGTTTCCGGTGCTCTTTCATATAGTTTTGAATACAAATTAAATTCCAGTTCAAACTGGACCGCTGCAAGTACAAGTTCGACAAACTACAATCTAACAGGCCTATCAACAAACTCACTATACAATGCAAGAGTGAAAACGGTTTGTTCTTCTGGTTCAAGTTCATATTCTGCAACAATCAATTTTACAACCAGTGGTGGAGGAGCATGTGGCATTCCAACAAATTTTGCAGTTGCAAATATTTCAACTTCAACAGCAACTATATCGTGGAATGCTGTTGCAGGTGCAACTTCATATCTGTTTCAATACAAATTGGCTTCAGGCACCACATGGTCACAGGTAAGTACAGGTTCCGCTGTAATTAATATGACTGGTATGAATACAGGTACCTCATATTCTGTAAGAGTTCAGGCATTGTGTGGAACCAATCAAAGTGAATTCACTTCGGTTGTAACTTTCACTACACAGTTAGGATATTGTGTTTCAAAGGGTCTAAAAACAACTTATGAATGGATTAAAAGAGTCAATCTTGAATCTATTGACAGGGTTTCAGGTCCGGATGGTGGTTATTTTAATGCAACAAACTTAATTGCTAATGTTGTCAAGGGTTCAACTTATACATTAAACTATCAAAGTGGCACAACTGGAAGTTCTGGAACATTGTATTGGAAAATCTGGATTGACTTTAATAATAATAGTTCTTTTGAAGATGCTGGTGAATCAATAATTACAAATGCATCTTCAAGCACAGGATTATTGAGTTCAACATTCACAATACCTGCCAATGCATCGATTGCCAATGTACGCATGAGAGTCTCCATGAAATACAGCGGATATGCAACATCATGTATGACCTTTTCATATGGAGAAGTTGAAGATTATTCAATAAATATTCAAGGCGTTGGCGGTGGCGGTGATGTTTGTGCTATTCCTTCAGGTCTAGCGATCAGCAACATAAATACTTCAAGTTCAACAGCCAATTGGAATGTTGCACCAGCTGCTACTTCGTATAGCATTGAATACAAATTAAATTCAGAATCTTCCTGGACAATATTAAATACGACTACTACAAATTACAACTTAACAGGATTAACTTCAAATACTTTATATAATACCAGAGTAAAATCCAATTGTACTTCTGGATCTAGTGATTATTCACCGGTTGTCAATTTCACAACGGAACATGAAGCTTGCAGTTCTCCAACAAATCTGAATGTTTCAAGCATCACTAAAACAAGTTCGACTGCAAATTGGAATGCAGTTGCTGGTGCAACTTCATACAGCTTTGAATACAAATTGAATTCAGGTTCAAGCTGGACCGCAAAAAGTACAACTACCGCGAATTACAATTTAACTGGTTTAAATCCAAATACAACTTATAATACACGTGTGAAATCAATTTGCACATCGGGATCGAGCGAATATTCAACTGCAATCAATTTCACAACAGAAAACCAAACATGTGATGTTCCTGCTAATCTTGTTGTTACTAATATTGCAAATACTACGGCTACCGGAAATTGGAATGCAGTTTCTGGTGCAACTTCATACAACTTTGAATACAAACCAAATTCCGGAGATACCTGGACAGTAATAAATACCACTTCAACAGTTTATAATGCCACAGGATTAAACGAGAATACACTTTACGATATACGCGTGAAGGCGAATTGTTCATTTGGATCTGGCGATTATTCAATCACCCTTCACTTTACTACTACATCTGGAATAAGTTGTGGCATTCCAACAAATCTTGCTTCATCCAATTTAAGTCTTTCTTCTGCAACCATTTCATGGAATGCAACAAGCGGTGCGACGTCATACAATTTACAATATAAGCCTGCTTCAAGCAGTACCTGGTCTGTGGTGAATACGACAAATACTTTTGTTACTTTATCCGGGATGAGTCCCTCAACTGAGTATAATGTTAGAGTTCAATCCATCTGTGGAGTAATTCATGGTGAATTTACTTCAATGATTACATTTAAAACGCTTTCCGAGTATTGTATCTCCAAAGGTAAAAGTGCAAATTACGAATGGATCAAAAGAGTTAATCTTGGTACTATTGACAGAATCTCTGGCAAAGATGCTGGCTATTTTAATGCAAGCAACTTGATTACTGATGTAGTTAAAGGATCTTCTTATACAATAAACTACCAAAGTGGTACTTCAGGAAGTTCAGGCACACTTTATTGGAGAATTTGGATTGATTTCAACAACAATAATTCATTCGAAGATGCAGGCGAAATGATCGTATCATTGGCTTCTGCAAGTACCGGACTTTTAAGTTCAACGTTTACAATTCCCTCCAGTGCTGTTTTAGCAAAAGTGCGAATGAGAGTTTCCCTGAAGTATAGTGGATATTCCACATCGTGTCTCTCATTTTCATATGGCGAAGTTGAAGATTACTCAATAAACATTTTAAGTTCTGGAGGATTGGTTTATCTGGAATCAGAGAAAGAGAAAATAGAAAACATTAAACTCTACCCAAATCCATTTACCAACAATTTTAATTTAGAATTTTTTGCAAATCAGGATCAGGAAGTACAAATGAATCTATTGGATCAAATGGGAAGGTTGATCTTTTCAAAGCCATTATATGCCAAAGAAGGCGACAATATATTTCATATTGAATCACTAGATTTTATTCCCGCTACTTATTTAATTCAAATTAAATCAGCGAATGATACGTACATCAGGAAAATTTGTAAACTTGAGTAGTGAAAAATAAAATATAAATGAAATTAATTTTTTACTAATGATCTTTTGAATCAGTATAACTCCTATTGTTCTGAAATTTTGAAATCTTAAAGCAAAATAATAACAAAGGGAATCGCTAAAAACTGCTTAGACAAGGCTTGCAATTTTATTAAACGATGAGTTTACTGATGTAAATGAATAGTTTAAAAAAATTGCGTAACGCAGTATAAGCGGTTTTTAGAGGTTCCCTAATTTTCTATTTCTCTGCTCTGCAATAATAATCCAACTGATTCCCATCCATCTCCTTCAAATAATAGTTTGCTGTTGTGATGTTTGAAACTAAATCATCATGTTCGTCTTTTAACCGGTTTCTATTCATGCGATTGAGGATGTCGTATGGTACCTGAAACCATTTGCCAGGTAAATTTTGTTCGAGATTGAAAATATCCCATTTCTTCCATTTTGCAATTCCCGCTTTATTTCTTTCCTGATATTGCATTATCTGCTCATCTCCATATACACCGCCGAAATAAATTTTATCCTTTGAAAAATACTGGCTAATCAAATTCCTGAATTCTTCTGTTGTGTATTCTCTCATATGATAGGGATTCCTGGTGAGAGACATGCTTTTATTCGGTGTAGTTAAAAGCAATTTACCTCCAGGCTTTAATACGCGATAAATTTCTTTCAACAAAGTTTTATCATCCTTAATATGTTCGATTAACTGAAAACAAATTACTACGTCAAAGAAATTATTTTCCAAACCTTTCAGCCATGGTACTTCCATTTGAATAAATTCAGTGCTTTTAAAGTTATCCGGATTAGCCGGTAGATATTTATCAATAGCTATGTATCGCGAAGCATGTGGTGCCAAAAGTTTGATTCCATATCCTTCACCGCAACCAATTTCCAACACAGATCCATGAATTTCTTTTGCAGCCTGTTGGTATGCAAACAACTGTCTCATAAATACCGGGTTATCTGAAATCGCTTTTTCTGTAGCTCGTTCTGCAGTATGTATATTTGTAAAGATGCTCATTAATTTCATTTAGTAAGTAGCAAAGATAGGTAGATTGTTGAATTGATAAATTGTTGCATTGCTAAATTGTTGAATTACTAAATGGTTAAATGGATGAATTGTTGTCCCAATCCCAACGGTACCGTTGTGACTGTTCATAATAAATTGCTAAATTGTTTAATTGTTAGACTGCTTGGCAGAATTACAATTAACCTTTATTACTTTTGTTTTCGTTCATGTCCATCCATTCAAACATAAAAAAGCAACTGATAAAAGAAGAATCCTTGATTTTCATGATCATTTTTTTCATTTTATGGAATCTTGGTTTTCATATCCTGGTCTATTTTCCATTGGATCAAAGTCCGGATATTCAGAATTATTTAGCGATGGCTCAATTGGATTTTGATCAAAGTCCGGTACGCAGATATCGAATTATTATTCCCTTTCTTGCATATTTCATCAATTTAATATTTGGTTGGTTCTTCAATTTATTTCATCCCTGGTCGTTTGAGGGAAATTTTTCATTGTGCTTTAGTTTTTTCCTGATTAATACTACCATTATGTCTTTTGTCATGGTTATGATTTATAAACTGTGTAAAAGTTTTCAAATTGGATTTTGGTATTGTTTAGTTGCAATAGTTGCTGTGTTATCCAGTCGCTGGACGGCAGAGCTATCCGGGCTGCCATTGGTAGATAGTTTGTATTTGTTGAGCTTGGTCTTTGCATTATATGGATTGAAAACAAAACAATGGAGCTACTTAATTGCTTCGATTTGGATTGGACCCTGGGCTAAAGAGGCGTTTATTTTTATGGTACCTCTCATTTTGTTATTTGCTAAGACAGAAAAATTAAACTTGTTGAAGCATCTTGTTTTATCCGGTATTCTTGTTTTTGGTTTCCGCTTTTTGTTTGATTATTATTTTGGAAATGATTGGACGCATAGTATTAAAGAAGATCTCACTTCATTCACAAGTATAGGCATATCATTATCCCGTTTGTTTAGTTTTCATGGTTTGTATGATTTGTTTTCAGTGGTTGGTTTTTGGATCCTACTTCCGTTGCTTGCTTATTTAAAATACAGAAATAACTTTCTTACAATCTATACCGATAATTTGCTTTTGTTTAATTCTTACCTTTTGATTGTTTTGTTGCAGGCATTACTTTCCACGGACCTTTCAAGGATGTTTTACCTTGCTATTCCAGTACTGGCAGTTTGGATTGCAATCAGTTTGAAGACCTTACAAATTGAAGTGATTGATAAATCAGAATAAGAATAACAGATCAGGATAAAAAATTGGGGAGTAAAAAGAAACAGTGCCATCGGCACGAAATATTGGTAAAATAAAACTCATCCAAATATAAGAAATCCCGTAGGTTTACCTGTTGCAGGCAGGGCTATGCGATTAATACAAATCTTGTTAGCCAATTGAAATTAGAGTGATTGTATAAGCCTCAATAAACTTTATACCTACGATTTTGGCCAAGGGAATGACAACTTAAATTAATAAAATATCCTTACCCTTGTAGCTCCCCAACATTTTTACCTGATCCATATAGCCTCTCACTTGGATGACCTAAACAGTTACAATAAATCAGAATAAGTATTACGAGTGGAATTAAAATAAAAATGGATTCCTGATTTACAGAAATCCAATTTTATTGAAAAAAGTTATTTTTTTTCTGAGCTATAAACAGTCAAGATCTTCTTTTGACTTTTGATCATTATTCGGAAAACACATGAAAGATAAGACATGATCCGGAAGATATTTTTCAAGTGTTGGATCAAACAAACCGTTTTCCAAGAATTCTGTTAAATCATCTATTTCCTGGGTTGTCATATGCAATGGCGTGAAAAATGCAGCGATTTGAGATGCAGGTACCAATGAATTTTCCGGTACCGCATCATTAAAATATTCCACCACTTCACGTAGCGTTAATTTACTGGCACCGTGAAAATAGAATCCTACTGGTTTCAGATTATAAAGTTGTGGAACTTTAAATTTATAGAGATCTTCAGGTCTTTTGGTAAATCCTCCTCTACCATTCACCCTGTTATCTTTAGGTCCTGTTCGAAATACCTCTCCTACTTTGTTTTGATAAAGGTCATAAACACCAAGAGCAAAAAAGTTAAAACTGTTTAATGATGGACTATTATGGCAACGCACGCATCCAGCTTTTCCGAAGAACATACCTGCTCCTCTTTTTTGTTGTTCAGTCATTGCACCGAGATCACCTTTTAACCATTTCTGAAATGGTGCTTCATGTGTTGTGATTGTTCTAAAATATGCTGCAATCGAAAATGCAGTAGTCTTCAAAGAATATCTTTCACTTTCTGGTATTTCTGGAAACGCTTCATCGAAAAGTGGTTTGTATCCATAAGTTTCTGCGATATTTCTGTTCATCGTCATTCGATGTACCTGAAGTGCTCTGATATTATTTGCCTCCAATCCTTCAATTCCCAAAAAGTTTACTTCTGTTAGTGTATCAAAATGCCAGACTGATTCGGTTCCTTCATTTAAACTGAAAGCACCAAATGATCCTGCCCATAATGCATTTCTAACAAAAGCGAGATTTATAACCGGCAATGGTCTTGCACCCTGGGCATCCACCTGATCTCCGGTATAGTTTGGATTTTTATCTCTTCCTTCACCAGAATGACCAAATCCTATGGCACCGTCAGCAACACCTTGTATTCTTCCGGCAGTAAATGCTTTGCTTGCAATATGGCAAGATGCACAGGTAAAACCATTCATTCCTTCTGGTTTGTTGGGCAAAATGCTGATTCCTGGTTCATGGAAAAGCATTTTTCCAAGTTGAACTTTAGTTGCATTTATTGGATTTTTAGGATCCTGGTTTGGAATCTCACTATAAACTTCTCCTGTAGGTAAGATAAAATCCCGGATATCTCCATTAGGAGCTGAGGCCTTAATGGCTTTTATCAATTGATCATCTAAAGAAGTTGGATCTTTAGCTTCTTCACGGGCACATGTTGAAAAAATATAAGCTATAAAAAGAATGGATAAAAAATGCAGGGCAACTTTCTTTTTGCTAAAGCTTGGTTTTGAATTGAATATCTTCATTTTCTTAGGATTAGTCAAGCAAAATTAGAAAAATTTAGGTCAGAAAAACGTTCAAATATTAAAATTTGCTTAGATTCTTAATATAGAAAAATTTTAATCTGTTGGAGTTTACTGCTCAAAGGGTTACCGGAATAAAATCAGCGTTTTGAAATGAAGCTGCTTATCAATTCTTTAAGAGAAACTAAAAGATGATTCCATTGGAAGGATTTTCAAGCTTCTTTCCCGTATTTTAAACCGGTCCCCACTTGCCAGAATGTGGGTGGTCAGATTACTCAAAGACATCGGAGTACCGGGTTCCAAATCCTCATATCTGTTGTGATTGAGGTTCCTTGGATCAAACAAAACCACCATACCAGATCCAATTACTTCACAATCATTTCCCTTTCTGATGATTAATCCGGTATCCTCAGCAAGCCCTAAGCCCAATAATTTAGGAAATCTTGCAACTGCTTCAGCAAGTCTTCCAAATCGTCCTCTTTGAATGAAATGAGAA
Organism: Saprospiraceae bacterium; assembly: GCA_043769965.1. Classification (GTDB taxonomy): domain Bacteria; phylum Bacteroidota; class Bacteroidia; order Chitinophagales; family Saprospiraceae; genus Vicinibacter. The sequence continues at coordinate 8,157 of JAYVIT010000068.1, read as the reverse complement.
TCGATAATGAGTTGATCCAGGAAACCCATTCCCATAGTCATTTTGACATTTCCTTTTTGCATGGCATCAACAATGCTACCCCCTGCAATCATTTGTTGTGACATGGACATTGCACCTGCACTGGTCCCAGCAATAACCACCTGCGTTTCTTCAAGTCTCTTCCTGATAATTGAATGTGAAAGGGTATCTGCGATACTTTTGATGATTTTTGATTGATCCCCGCCAGAAAACATGATGCAATCCGCTTGTTCAAGAAAACTCAAAGCAGATCTATCCTGAGCGTCAGTTTTTTTGCGGATATCCAGAATTTTAATATCCTGGCAACCCAGTGAATTGAATGCTTTCAAATAATTTTCACCAACAATTTTTGGTATACTAGAAGCAGTTGTGATAACTACAATTTTAGCTGTGGCACCGCCACTTTCTTTTAGAATTCTAGACAATATACCCTGCTTGATAAAATCGAGGCAATAGGTCTCTTTTAATCCCATTCCTTTGTCTTCATTCCCACCCACTGGGATCAGTGTTCCTTTGTATTCCATGATCGGATCTTGAAAATAGCCCACAAAAGTAAAGGAATGTTTGGAAATAGTGGGGGAAATGAGAAAGGAGCAAGGGGCAAGGGACAAGCGGCAAGCGGCAAATTATTTCCAATTTAATTTATGAATTCCACTTTTGTTTGTTGTCACTTGCACCTCGCCTTCTTCTTCCTCCTACAGCCGGAACTTGTCCCGCAGAATTGCGGGAGCCTATCCCATAGGGATCCCTTTGGGACAGCCTTTATCAAATAAATTTGTAAAGTTTCAAAATTCATTACCTTAAAGCCCTAATTCTTTGAAAATGTACATACGTGAAATCAATGTGATGAGAGGACCAAATTACTGGTCAGTCAGAAGACATAAACTGATTGTAATGGTGTTAGATTTGGAAGAATTGGAGCAGAAGCCTACGAATACTATACCAGGCTTTTTAGATAGGATGAAAGCCTTGCTTCCTGGCATGTATTCACACAGGTGTTCAGTCGGCGAACCAGGAGGATTTTATCAACGAGTGGAAGAAGGCACATGGATGGGCCATGTCATTGAGCATATTGCTCTTGAAATCCAGTCTATGGCTGGAATGGATGTGGGATTTGGAAGGACCAGGAGTTATGGTGAAAATGGTGTGTATCATGTAGTTTTCGACTATCTGGAAGAAAAAGTGGGAGTTTATGCAGCCAAAATCTCTGTTGCTATTGCTAAAGCATTAATTGATAATATCCCCTATGATCTGACAGAGGATATTCAAACCATGAGAGTACTTAGAGAAGAACAAAGACTAGGACCAAGTACTGGAAGTATTGTAGATGAAGCAATTGCCAGAGGAATACCCTGGATTCGATTAAATAAATATTCACTTTGCCAATTGGGTTATGGAGAAAACCAGGTAAGAATCCAGGCAACTGTAACTAGTCAGACTTCTAGCATCGGAGTTGACATTGCTAAAGATAAAGAAGACACAAAGTTTTTATTGGGTCAGGCAGAAATTCCAGTTCCCAAAGGAGAAATTATTAAAACAGAAATCGGGCTGAAAGAAGTGGTGGATGATCTTAAATATCCATTAGTGATTAAACCAATCGATGGCAATCATGGTAGAGGTGTAACCACAAATATTATAAACTGGGAACAAGCATTAGATGGATTTCAAAAGGCAAAGAAAATTTCCGCTGCAGTGATTGTTGAACAATACATTCGAGGAGAAGACTACCGCATTTTAGTCATCAATCACAAATTAGTAGCTGCTGCAAAACGACTTCCCGCGCAAGTAACTGGAGATGGTCATTCAACGATTCAGCAATTGATTGATCAGGTTAATGCTGATCCAAGAAGAGGATATGGTCATGAGAAAGTACTTACTTACATTACCGTTGATGACATTACAAGAAAATTAATTGAATTAAAAAATTATACGTTTGAAACGGTATTGAAAAAAGGTGAACTGTTAATTGTAAAAGACACAGCAAATCTTTCCACTGGTGGTACTTCTGTTGATGTAACAGATATCGTACATCCACATACCATTTTTATGGCTGAACGAATTTCGCGTATAGTTGGATTGGATATTTGTGGAATTGATTTTATGACTTTGGATATCAGCAAACCGGTTTCTGAAGTGGGTGGTGCTGTCATAGAAGTGAATGCCGGTCCTGGTTTCAGAATGCATCTTGCTCCTGCTGAAGGATTACCCCGAAATGTAGCAGCTCCTGTAATCGATATGCTGTATCCTCCGGGTAAAAATAGTAGAATACCTATTGTAGCTGTCACCGGTACAAATGGTAAAACCACTACTACGAGGTTAATTGCTCATATGGCAAAAATGATGGGACTTACAGTAGGCTATACCACCACAGATGGCATATACATTCAAAATCACCTGATGATGCAGGGGGATTGCAGTGGCCCTGCCAGTGCAGAATTTGTATTAAAAGATCCTACTGTCAATTTTGCAATTTTTGAAACGGCAAGAGGTGGAATTTTAAGAGCTGGATTAGGTTTTAAAAATTGTAATTATGGAATAGTAACCAATGTTGCTCCGGATCATTTGGGATTAAAAGGAATTCATACACTCGAACAATTAGCAAAAGTAAAAGGGGTTGTTGTTGAATCTATTTTACCAGATGGATATGCAATTCTAAATGCTGATGATGATCTTGTATATGATATGAGAAAAGAAGTGCATTGCAAAATTGCACTTTTTTCTATGGATGAAGACAATCCCAGAATTAAAAAGCACATGAAAGCAAATGGAATTTGTGCGATTTATGAAAATGGCTTTATTACAATCTGTAAAGGAGAATGGAAATTGAGAATAGTAAAAGCTGTAAATGTTCCTTTAACCTATGGAGGTAAAGCAAGTTTTATGATTCAAAATGTTTTACCTGCAGTACTTACCGGATATTTTAATGGCTTTGAATTGGATGATATTAAATCCGCTCTTGAAACATTTATTCCTTCTCCTGCACAAACTCCGGGTCGGTTAAACATGTTTGAATTCAAACACTTTACAGTGTTGCTCGATTATGCGCATAATCCGGCTGGATTAAATGCCTTGAAAAATTTTATTGATAAAATTGATGCAACTTATAAAGTTGGAATCATCGCCGGAATTGGAGATCGAAGACAAGAAGATAATGAAGGAATAGGAAAGGTCGCTGCTGAAATGTTTGATGAAATAATTGTCCGGCAGGATAAACATTTAAGAGGTAAAACAGACCAGGAAATTATTGAAATGCTTACTGCCGGTATCAAACAATTTGATATCAACAAACCATTCCGGGTCATTCCCAGTGAGAAACAGGCCATTGCTTACGCTATTGAACATGCAAAAGAAGGATCTTTAATCGTGGTTTGTAGCGATGTGGTTCCAGACGCATTGGAATTGGTCCAAAAATACAAAGAAGAAGAGGCCAAGAACCTCTATAAATTCAAGAAAGAGGATATTCCAAATATGGCCTAGTATTTGGTTTTCTTCAAAATTAAACTTGGCTTTCCATACCTTACTTAATATGTTAATATTGAATAATGCGAAAAGGATTGATCAGTAAATTATTACCTTTAGAAACGCATTTGATAACCTTTTCTAAGATATTATTAAGATTTTTCTAAGGATTATAGTACATTCATTAATTTTGCAGCTTAGTCTGTAGAATTTTAAAACTAAGCTTAAACCAATTAATCCCATTTTTATGAAATTAATGTCCAAATCAATATTAGGCATTTTTGTGCTGGGAATATTAATTCTTAGCTCTTGTAATCAACCCGAGGTTAAAGAAGAGGGCAATTCCCTGATGAAGTCTATCAACAATGACGTTTATCATGAATGGAATGGAGTCTTTATGGAGGTGGAACGATTTGCTACTTTTTACAGACCGGGACCGGCCCCAAGAGCTTTGGCTTATATGGGGTATAGTGCTTATGAAGCCTGCCTCGGTGGAATGCCTGACTATCAAACCTTACGATACAGATTTGGGGTCAATGATATGCCGCCAATTCAAACCAATTTATATTGGCCTGAAGTAATCAATGCTTCATATGCGTATCTAATGAAAAAGTTTTTTGAGAATGTGACCTTTAAAGATAAAGCGGGAAACATCCTTTCCAAATCTCAATTCATGAATCTCATTGATGTAAAAGAAAGAACACTTAAAGAAAGTTTCCGCACCGAAACCGTTGAATCCATATTAAATAAATCTGAAGCCCATGGACAGGAAGTAGCAGCATCTATTTGGAGATTTTCAAGTACAGATTTGGTTGGACATAATGCCCATTTGAATCCATTTCCTAATCCTGTAAATGCTCAGGGTTGCGATTGGGTACCTACCGATAATGTAGCAGACAGAGGTATGTTTTCTCAATGGGGTAATGTGAGGAGATTTGCCCTGAGTCAAAATGATTTGGATGCTTTAATCTCACCTTTCGACTGTGATTCTGATAAAAATTCAGTCATTTACTCCCAGGCTTACGAAATGTACGTTCTTGCAAATATTGCCAAAAACGATCCTTCCGGTGAGATGGCAAATATTGCAGAATTCTGGAGTGATGATCGTGTAGGTTGGACCTTCAGTCCGGCTTCTCGTTTCGTAGCCATTGCGGACCAAATAGTTCAAAAAGAAAAATTCAATCTGGAAAAAGCTTGTGTACTTTATGCCCAGTTGGGTTTGGCTGAGAATGAAGCATCAGTTATAGCCTGGTACAATAAATATAAGTTTAATGTAGAAAGACCAATTACCTATATACGCAGGGTCATTGATCCTAATTTTGAAATTCCATGGCTTGGATTTACACCACCATTTCCTGCTTATCCATCAGGCCATTCTACATTTGGTTATGCCGGAGTTGTAATTCTTGAATCATATGTAGGTGGATCTTATGAATTTACTGATCATTGTCATGAGGGACGTACCGATTTCTATGGTGGCCCGCGAACATTTAATACACTAAGAAACCTGGCTGATGAAAATGCATTTAGCAGACTTCCACTTGGAGTACATTATCGTATGGATTATGATAGTGGCAATTTTTGTGGTACAAGAGCAGCGCAAAGAGTACTTCAGTTACCCTGGAAAAAATAAAATCATTCTAAAAAATATAAAAAGGGATCTTTAATTAAAGGTCCCTTTTTTATTTTATCGAATAATTATCAATAGAAATTAAAGGATCCTAGCTTAAACAATTGATTGAAGAATTCCTTTTGTCTTAATTGGAACTTAGGAACTCTACATTTAGATCATTAATTTTTACATTATGATGGAAATAAAATTATCCCCGAATTTATTTATAGCAATAATCTTTTCATTAATACTACTTGCTGCTTGCAAAAATAAATCAGATACTTCAAATACAAATATTCAGGAATCTATTCCTGAGTCATTCATTAACCAAGATAAGAAAATTGGTTTGCCAAATGAACCGGATGAATCAGCCACATTGCTATTCTGCCAGGATTCTACAGAAATTCCAAAATATAAAAAACGCATTTGTGCCTTGAAAGTATTAAGCACTAAACTCATTGAATCAAATCCCCAATGGAAATCAACCGTTGGAGTTGTTTATTTACGACTTACCATTGATTCTGATAGTACATTATCTGAAGTAAAGTTGTCCGAAGATTTTTCAGAACAAAAAATCGGTGATGAAGTGGCATTGAAATGTTTTGAATTATTAAAGGAGTATAAATGCATACCTGCTAAAAAGAAGGGGCTAAGAATAAAAAGCAGATTAGTTATACCGATCTATTTTGGTTTGCAATTATTGGGTAAGGATGTGGTTCAATGAAATTAAAAACTATTATTCTACATATTCAATTATTTGCAAGAACCGCAGATAGAAACTTAATTCTATGGTTGTGTTTACAGTTGATTGTTCATACCCAGCCTCCGGTTGATTTGTCCAAGGGTTAATTCTTCTTATTGATGCAGGTACATAAATTTGTTTTGACAAATCTGGAGCAATATTCAATTCCACTCCACCATGTACCAGTTTACTAAATTTATATTCTGAACCTATTTTTAAACTGAAGCCATAATTCCATTTACAAGTCCATTCTTCCAGGTTTTCATATATTTCAAATCTGGTTTTCAAAGTGTATTCTCCCCTCAATCCAATGGCATAATACGGCCTCCATTTGTCTCCATTGCGTATTATTCGTCGCAAACCCAGGTCCAAACTCAAATTGTGAAACTCCATTCCAAAAGAACCTCCCGAATAAATATTATTATTCTGGTCCACAAAAGAGTTTATAAGTATTGCACCTCCTTTGATATGATATCCAAGTTGAGCGTAGATTACATTCTTGGAATCTGAGCTCTCTGAATCCACAAATGCAGCTGCATGAAATCGCAACAATGGATCCCTTTGATTTCCTCCCCACTTTTGAAATCCCATACTTGGCCCCATTTTAAAACCAAAGCCATTTGCCTGAGCATTTAGTGATATCTGAAAACAGACAAAATACAGAAGTATACAAATTGATTTATTCATGCTTTTTATGCTTTAAAACTCCATCCAACACAATGGTATCAAATGGACAATGCAAAACTAATTCAAAAAAACATCTGTGCTATTTATGAATACCTGCCATATTGTCTTCATAACTCTGGAATGTATGCCGTTTTGGCGCATATAAATTGGATTAAAATGACAAAACATCAATTTTTCTGCACTGGAACAACAATTGATCTACCCAATTACATAAAATTAAAAATATATGATGACTTCAAACTTTTACTTCGCTTTACCAAATGTTTGCCAGCCAAAATTAAAAAGTATGGCATCGCAAATTCAACAATCGTATAGACCAAAAATGAATGTTCAGCAAAATGTTGAACAGATCATTTTAGAGTTTTCACTTCCAGGTGTTTTCAAGGAAGATGTAAAAATGAGTATTAAAGATCGTGTGTTGTTTCTTGAAGCCGACCGCAAATCTGCTTATGATGAAAAAAATTACCATTATCGCGAATTCAATGCCGTTCATTTTAAATCACGCATTCAGTTACCTGAAGATGTTGTGACAGATTCTGTTCTGGCACAATTTCAAAATGGCGTTTTAAGAATCACAATTAAAAAAGAGAAGAAACCCATTATTCAAGTAGAAATAAAATAATTTTTATAACCTTTTAAATTTTTAAAGATGAGAAATAATCAATTCAATTCACTGGTTCCTTTTGTACAGATCGTGGATGATCTGTTAACCAAAACATTTCACGACCATTCTGGCGGTCAATTATTCAAGCACAATACACCAGCTTTAAATGTATTGGATCTTGAAAAAGAATTTAAGTTAGAAGTTGCCGCTCCAGGTTTGGAAAAGGCTGATTTCAAAATTAAAGTAGAAAATAATTTCCTTGAAATTTCAGCGGACAAGAAACAAGAAATTACAGAGAACAAGGAAAACTATGCAAGGAAGGAATTTAGTTTTCATTCTTTCAAGCGCATGTTTGAACTTCCTGAAAATACGGATGGTGAAAACATTTCTGCCAAATATGAAAATGGAATACTGAGTATAAGCATTCCAAAAGTCGTTCCTATCAACAAAAATGCAAAATCGATAGTAATCGAATAAAAATATTTTACACCGAAAGGATATTCGTAATGGTCCAATTACATTGGACCAAACGACTATCACATCGGCATTATACCTTAAATTTTTGGACTATAATATAAATCTAAATGGTATAACTTACGGGGATTAGTTGAATAAGGGGGTCATGTCATTACTGATGTGGCCCTCTTTTAGTTGATAGTTGATGGTTGCTAGTTGCTAGTTGCTAGTTGCTAGAAGAAGTTGGCAGTTGGCAGTTAAAAGATAAAAGATAAAAGATAAAAAAAATAATTCTTCATTCTTTCTTTTTTTCCTTTTCGGTTGTCGGTGGTCGGTGGTCTGCCGTCAATTTTTAATTTTCAACACCGTTCCGCTCTTCAGCATTTGATTAGGATCAATCTCATTCCAACTTATGAGGTCTTCAATTTCGACCTGATAATTTTCCGCAATTTCTGAAACAGATTCTCTTGATTTAACAATGTGATAGGAATAATCTGAATCAGTTGGAGTAATGAGCTTTGGTGGCTCGATTATAGTTTTTAAAGCATTCAATTCAAATTCAAATTCAAGTTGAACATC
>JAYVIT010000067.1:0-25069 GCA_043769965.1 Saprospiraceae bacterium | reverse complement strand
TGATCACATGCAAGTCTTGTTATGCTTATTCAGATACCGATTTTTGCACAATTTGTTCAGATGAAAAAAGAGATCAGAGCCTGATCTGTGTAGTAGAATCAATCCGCGATTTGTTTGCAATAGAAGAAATTCAATCGTATAGAGGGGTTTATCATGTTTTAGGTGGTTTGATTTCACCTATTGATGGGATTGGTCCGGAAAAATTGAATTTATCTGCTTTGTTTGATAAGTTGTCAGATCAAAAAATCAAGGAAATGATTCTCGCAATCAGGCCTACAATTGAAGGTGATACAACTGCCTATTATATTAGCAAGAATATTAAAAATTTAGAAATCAAAATTAGTATGCTGGCGAGAGGAGTTTCATTTGGTTCGGAACTTGAATTTGCAGATGAACTCACTTTAAGCAGATCGATTTTAAATAGAACACCTTATCCAATTCACGACAATCAACTCGTGTGAAACTCAGTTTAATCATTGTCAATTACAATGTGCGTCACTTTTTGGAACAATGCCTAGCATCGGTGACTAAAGCCCTTCAGCATATTGATGCAGAAATTCTGGTTGTCGATAATGCATCAGTTGATGATTCAGTTGCAATGATGCACCAACAATTCCCAAACGTAGTGTGTATCGATTCAAAAATTAATCTGGGCTTTGCAAAAGCAAATAATTTAGCTGCAAGGCAAGCCAAAGGAGAGCACATCCTTTTATTAAATCCGGATACGGTAGTAGAGGAAGATTGTTTTGTTAAGTGCATTGAATTTTTAGATATGCATCCTGATGCCGGTGCACTGGGAGTAAAAATGATCGATGGTACCGGCAAATTTCTTCCTGAATCAAAACGTGGATTTCCCGGTTTGTGGAATTCATTTTGTAAAATGACTGGGATTTATAAATTAGTTCCAAACTCTTCATTGTTCAATGGGTATTATGCTGGTCATCTGGATAAGAATCAAATTCAAATAGTTGATGTGTTGACTGGCGCATTTTTACTGGTTCGTAAATCTGTTTGGGAAATTGTCGGAGGCCTGGATGAAGATTATTTTATGTATGGTGAGGATATCGAAATATCGTACAGAATTCAAAAAGCCGGATTTAAAAATTATTATTTTCCAGAAGTTACTATTGTTCATTATAAAGGCGAAAGTACGAGCAAAGGAAGTTTGAATTATGTTGCTGCTTTTTATAAAGCCATGATCATTTTTGCAAAGAAACATTTTGATGGAGGTAATAAATGGGCATTGATTGCGATGTTATCTGGTATCGTCTGGCTGAAAGCGCTATTGTTTTCTATACAATCTTTTTTATTTACATTGAGATATGTGTTGGTTGATTTTCTTGCACTCGTGGTTGGTTTTTATTTCATCAGGTATTATTGGGCATTATGGTATCATGGAAGTGCGGACTATTTCAACAATCAGGCAACTTTAATTAATTTAATTTTATTTGCCTGTATATGGATTGCCTGTTTTTTTTATCAAGGAGTCTATGAAAAGAAATTTTCAATGAAAGATCTTTTAATTGCAGCCATTTGGGGTTTTGTGATTAGTTTAATGATTTATGCTTTGTTGCCTGAAAACTGGAGAGCCTCTAGAATGTTATTGATTTTATCTTTTCTTTGGGTTGTTTGTTATTCGCTATTGAGTCGTTTAGTATTGAACCGGATTCATTTAAAATCATGGATCATAGGATCAGATCAAAGTAAAAATGTATTGATTTTAGGAGATGCTTCCCAATTAGAAAAGGCCCAATTAATTTTGAATCAAAAAAGAAATTTATTTTCTTTGTTTCAAAAAGATCCCACAGAGCTGAAATCATTCTCAAAAGATCATTGGGTTGATTATATTCGGATTCACAAAATTGAAGAATTGATTTTTTGTCAAAAGAATTTTGACTGGAAGCAAATTCTGGATATTATGAAAAATTTAAGCGAGCTGGTTGATTATAAAATAATGACGGAGTCAGGTTCAGGTATTATAGGAAGTTCATCCAAATACGTAAGAGGTGAAATATACTCCCTTGATTTGGATTACAACCTTTCTCAAAAAGTTTACATCAGACAGAAACGATTGTTTGATCTGTTGTTTTCAATAGTTTTGTTGTGTTTTATTTGGTTGTTAGTCTTTCTATTTAATGCAAAACGACAATTTATTAAAAATTTGTTTGGCGTAATTCGTGGAAAAATTTCCTGGGTTTCGTATCAAAAAAATGAAATGCGCAAATTCAATTTACCTGCAATAAAATCAGGAGTACTTTATCCGGTACCAACTGTCGAACACATTCTTTCAAAAGATTTTGAAGATCAACTTTTGACTATGTATGCTTGGAATTATTCTGTTTGGACAGATCTCGAAATTTGTTTGCGCGATTTTCAAAAATTAGACCAACCTACACATGGAGACAATCAATAAACAAATCGTCAATTTAGCGGAATCTTATTTTAATGAATTGGTTGCAATCCGTAGGGACTTTCATATGTATCCTGAATTATCATTTCAGGAAGAACATACCTCACGTAAAATTCAACAGATTCTTACAAATCAAAACATTTCATTTACAATAGGATGGTGCAAACATGGAATTGTAGGTACAATTGAAGGTAAAAATCCGGGAACGAGAATAATTGCATTGCGAGCTGATATGGATGCATTACCAATTATTGAAACGAGTACTAAGGAATATAAATCAACTCATGAAGGCATCATGCATGCCTGTGGACATGATGTGCATATGACAAGTTTGATTGGCGCATTAATGATTTTGAATACAATGCGAGATCAATTTGAGGGAACGATAAAATTTATTTTTCAACCTGCTGAAGAAAAATTGCCAGGTGGAGCATCCATACTTATCGAAGAAGGTGTTTTGAAGAATCCGAGTCCCCAATTGATTATTGGTCAACATGTTCAACCTGGAATGCCAGTTGGTCAAATTGGATTATCAGCAGGGGCATTTATGGCATCATGTGATGAACTTTATATCACGATCAAAGGAAAGGGTGGGCATGCAGCACAAGCTCATCTTTGTGTTGACCCAATTTTTATCAGTGCTCAAATGATTAGTGCGTTGCAAGGGTTGATGAGTAGGGAAAAGCCTGCTTCAACTCCATCCGTTTTGAGCTTCGGTAATATTCGCTCTATTGGAGGCACGACGAATATTATTCCCGATGAAGTTAAACTGGAGGGCACTTTCAGATCTCTGGATGAAGTTTGGAGAAATATAGCTCACATTCGGATTCAGGAAGTTTGTTCAGGCATCGCTTCTTCATTTAATGCAACTTGTGATGTAGATATTCAAAAGGGATATCCTTGTCTTTTGAATGATCCGGAAATGACCGGCGATTTGATTCAACAAGCTAAAGTATTTTTGGGTGAAGAGAATGTGAAACATTTAGAGCCAAGATTGACTTCTGAAGATTTTGCCTACTATACTCATCAAATTCCAGCTGTTTTCTATCGTCTTGGGGTAGGGGATGTGTCAGGAGTTCATACTTCCAACTTTGATATCGATGAATCTGCAATAAAAATTGGAAGTGGATTAATGGCATTCCTGGCTATGAAAATGTAAACAAATCACCAATAAATAATCTGTAATCCAAGAAATTACATAATGATATTTTTTAATGTTTCTCTCTTGGTAGCACAGAGAAAAATAAAAAACAAAACCAACATATAAAATATTTTGCTGATTTGTAACTAAATATCAGCCAGTGTATTATTTTTGTATTCTCAAGAGATTGGTAAATCAAACATTTGTCTAAATTCATTCATGGCTAGGATTTTAATTGTTGATGACGAGCAGGCAATCCGAAGAGCTCTCAGAGATATTTTGGTACAAGAAAAATATGAAGTCGAGGAGGCTCTCGATGGTCTTGATTGTCTGGTAAAATTGAAGCAGAAGGACTACGATATTATTATTTTGGATATCAAAATGCCAAAAATGGATGGCATGGAGGCCCTTGATAAAATTCAATTAATGGCTCCGGATACTCCAGTTGTGATGATTAGCGGTCACGCTACTATAGATACTGCAGTAGAAGCTGTTAAGAAAGGAGCTTTCGATTTTATTTCAAAGCCTCCTGATTTGAATCGCTTATTGATAACTATCCGCAATGCAATTGATAAATCTTCACTGATTACAGAAAAAAAGGTACTTCAAAAGAAAGTATCTAAAATCAAAATTCAGGAAATCGTAGGTGAGTCCAAGCAAATTATCAAGGTAAGAGAAACTATAGATCTCGTAGCACCAACAGAAGCAAGAATTCTTATAACAGGTCCGAATGGAACGGGTAAGGAATTAGTAGCACGTTGGATACATGAAAAAAGCAACCGCAATACAGGTAATGTCGTCGAAGTGAATTGTGCAGCCATACCTTCTGAATTAATTGAAAGCGAATTATTCGGACACGAGAAAGGTTCTTTTACTTCAGCCATCAAACAGCGAATTGGAAAATTTGAATTGGCAACTGGGGGTACTTTATTTCTTGACGAAGTTGGCGACATGAGTTTGTCTGCTCAGGCAAAAGTATTGAGAGCTTTGCAAGAAAGTAAAATCACCAGAGTCGGAGGTGACAAAGAAATACCTGTAGATGTTCGAGTGGTTGCAGCAACCAATAAGGATCTGAGAGAAGAAATTTCAAGAGGACGATTCAGAGAAGATTTATACCATAGATTAGCAGTTATCATTATCGAAGTACCACCTTTGAATGACCGGATTGATGATATTCCAATTCTGGTTGATTATTTTGTCGAACACATTTGTTATGAATATGGAATGGCCGTAAAAAAAGTAGATGATTCGGCTATTGAAGAATTGCAAAAATACAATTGGACCGGTAACATACGGGAATTAAGAAACGTGATTGAACGGTTGATCATCTTATCTAAAAATAAAATAGGTAGAAAAGAAATTCTCGACTACGTCATCCCAGCCAGTCAGCGGAATTTCAGATTCAAAGAATTATTTGACCAGTTTGATAATGTTCAGGAATTAAATGACTTTATCAAAAGAGAATTTGCCGCCTTCAAAATGGTTGTCTGAATTTAGGCTGTCCCGAGGGGATCCCTACGGGGTAGGCATTAGGCTAAAGTCTTTTGGTAGGAATATTAATTAATTAGTTCGTACCATATTTCTAAATAAAGCAAAAATTAAAATTCTAACCATTCTACTTTTTCATATAAATCAAAAAATAAACTTAAATCGCGAATTGTCAATCGCCTATATTTCTTCCTACAGCCTAAATACCTACATCCTATAGCCTTCTTCAAAAATGAAAACACAAAAACAATGGTCACAATTAAAAGGTGAGAATAGCTGGACCATGTTTAAGGTCCTTGCTGAATTTGTTGATGGATTTGAAACACTCAACAGAATAGGTCCTTGTGTTGCTATTTTTGGATCTGCCAGAGTGAAGCCAGATCATCCTCATTATCAATTGGCGAGTAAGATTGCGGCAAGATTAACGGAAGAAGGATTTGGAGTGATCACTGGTGGCGGTCCTGGAGTCATGGAGGCTGCCAATAAAGGTGCATTCGAAAGTAAAGGGGTTTCCGTAGGATTAAATATTCAGCTACCATTTGAGCAATCCACAAATAGATATATTGATCATGATAAGAATATGAGATATCATTTCTTCTTTGTGAGAAAAGTGATGTTTGTTAAATATTCGCAAGCATTTATTGCAATGCCCGGTGGTCTGGGTACTTTGGATGAATTGTTTGAAGTATTGACACTAATTCAAACAGGTAAGATAAACCGGGTACCTGTCATATTGGTTGGTACAGAATTTTGGGCTCCGCTAAAGAATTGGATTTCACAAACCATGATTCAACAATATCAATACGTGAGTCCTGAAGATTTTGAAATGATGCCAGTGGTGGATACACCGGATCAGATCGTCAAATTAATTCTCGATTTCTATGAAGGAGAATCCTCTAAAGGATTGCGACCTACATTTGAATTGTAGTGTTGATTTATAGAATTAGAATACTAAAACTTTATCGCTATCTACAACCCAATTTGTAAATTCAGCCATTGTACTGATTTCTGCGCCTTCAATCAATGGAACATTTTTTAGTCCTCTAGCTTCCGCACAACTACCACAGATTTTTACTTTTGCTCCTTTGATAAGAGATAGCTTCAACATTTTTTCAATGTTGTAATAGCCATTTGGTGTGGTCTGATTTGCAACGGCACAACTTGCAGCGTCAGCCATTAAAAAAATCCGTACTTCTACTGTTTCATGGTCTTTACCTAATTGGTTAGCAATGCGTAAAGCATTGTATGCTTTTTCTGTTCCGTAAGGAGCGTCATTGATTAAGATTAAAATTTTCATAATAATGTGATTTATTTCGTTATACTTTATTTGCTTTAATAACTACAAAGCTTCCATTTCCAAAACCTTTTGATGGTTGTTCAACATCTTTTTCGTTGTTGCTTGTCAATGTTTGCCAATATTGAAAATTTTGAAAGCTGCAATTTTTTAATTCCAATGTGATTTCTTCAGCAGAATAAAAATGAGCATTTTCATAAAATTTGTTGGTGACTTTTTCTCGCTCATATTTCTTTCCAAGCTCACTGTTTTTGTCAATGATGGCAAGAATGATTTCACCCCGTGGTTTCAAAATGCGATGTACTTCAGAAAATGCTTTCGGAATGTCTGAAAGAAAACAAACCGTTGTTACCATTAAAGCAAAATCAAGGGACTCGTCACTAATTGGTAGTTTTTCCGCAATGGTTCTGAAGACTGATATTCCTCTTTGTTCAGCAATCCTCGCCATATTTTCAGATGGTTCAATTCCAAATTTAATATGTAATGGTTGAGCAAAACGACCTGTCCCAACTCCAATTTATATACCTTCTTTATTCTTTGGGATAGCTTGTTTAACGGCTAATAACTCAGATTGATAAATGTTTGAATGTTTGTCAAACCATTGATCGTATTCCAGTGTATTTTGGTCAAATGCCTTGGATTTATACGTCATTTTACATTCAATTTGACTTTCCGTTCAAAGTAGCTTCCTTTCATGCCCTCCTCAGCATTGGTTTTTGCAGCTTCTCCTTTTGTAAGCATTACCTGTAAACTTATTTCAGCATCTTTTGCATTTTCCAAAGCTTGAATAGTCATTGGCAAACTCGTGATATCAGCATCTTCATATCCTATTAGATTATCTCCAACCAGACGGCACGACATTGGTAAATTTACATCCCAATCAGGGGCAAATTTTGAAAGTGATTTATTACCAATAGTTGAAGGGTCAATGTATAGCCATGCGTTTCTGTAAGAAGAAGGAATAGAATTATTTTTTTTACTGCCTATAACTGTAAGCACTGTTTTTTGTTCACCTCTTTTTGCTTCTATTGAAAATGTTCCATCATTTTGCATAAGCGATTTTTTTGTGTCTTTGTCAAGAATATCAATGATGGTGTTAGAATCATCTTTCCAAGGTCCATTATTGACATGGCAACTTAAACAACTTGTGGAGTTGGTAAGTATTCCAACTGCAGGTGGGTAAGCATTTGCCGTGCTGATAACTTGTGATGCAAATGAATTATTTTCACTGAACTCGGGATGATAAAGCGTATCATGCTCAATTAATAAGCTCACCCAAAATGTTCCTAAAGCAATAGCAGAAAGGGCAATGATTTTTGATTTCATATTATTTTATGTTTTAGTTGTCTTGATATTCAGTAAACCACCATTCAAAAATTCGTTCAAATTCGTGTTTGGCTTCTCGTCCTTCAATGGAAGGCATTGCAAGTTTTATAATCGGATTGGGATATGCATAAAAATCTCCAGCGCCTTCAACAGCCATGTTATCTCCTACATCCACATAACAAATTCCTTGTCCATTAAATGTTGCTGTTGGCTTTTCTTTTTTAATTAATGAAACTATGTTTCGTGCAACTACTTGGGCTTCCTCCTCTGCAAATACCCCTCCCTTTGGAAGATATTTTCCGTTCAATAACAAAATGCCTGCATTATCTCCTATCGCATAAACTCCAGGAAAGCGTGTTGTAAGTTGTTCTACTTTATCAAGTATTTCCATTGTTTGAGGATGAACTGGAATATAGCCGGATGAATTCGTTAAACCAGAATCAATAATTGCTTTTGGTGCGCCGTGTGGTGGTACGCCAATAAGTAAATCGTAACTTGCCTCTTTGTCATTTAAAAAAATTATTTTGTTTGATTGTCCATCAATTTTGGATACAGAGTGCTCAGGAAAAAATTTAATGTTATGTGCATTTAATAGTTGTTTAAACTCTTCACCAACTTGTTCTCCGGCAGTTGGCATTGGAAATTTTTCGGGAGTATAAACAGAAATTTCTACATCATTACGAACTCCTTTTTCTTTCAAGTACCAGCCGGTTAACATGGCTGCTTCGTATGGGGAGGGCGGGCAACGGAACGGTGTACGAGTAACAAGAAAAGCAATTTTACCTTTTTTAAAATCTTTTAGTTTCTGATAAATGTCAAATGCTCCATTGGTATCGAAGAGATTATGACAATACTCTGAAAAACCAGGAATTGAATCGGGATATAGATCAGTACCCAATGCAATTATGATATAATCGGCCTGAATAGTTTGTGCAGAGGTGTACACGGTTTTTGTTTCTGGATTAATTCGGATTACTTCTTCATTGATTATTTCAAGGTCTTTTCTTAACAGGTTTTTCATTGGACTTTCAATGTATTTCAATCCGTTTGTTTCACCGATCATTGCCCTAAGAAAGGAAGGATAAAAAACAAATGATTGTCTTTTTTCAATAACTACAATACGATAATCAGAGGATAGATTTACTTTTAAGGCATGGGCTGCGGTCAATCCGCCCCATCCGCCACCTAATATTAATATTGTTTTGCCCATATTAAATAGTAATTACATTTTTTCAAGAAGCTCTTTGTGCTTTTTAAGGCTTTCCATCAAAACTTCACGCATGAGACGGCAAGCTTGTGCTACTTTTTTAGAAGAAAGAGAAAAGTAGTTGCATTGTCCGTCTTTTCTCGCTTTCAAAATACCCTTTTTCGTCATTACGGAAAGGTGTTGGGAGAGGTTCGATTTCAGTCCGCCAGTTACTTCAAGTATAGCGGTAAAGCAGAGTTCTTTGTCTTGAAGCAAGTCAATGATCTCAATACGCAATGGATGTCCCAATGCTTTACAGACATCAGCGTGAAGCTCAAATATTTTCTTATTAACCACAGTTTAATTGTTTAATAGTTCACAAATATATGAACAATTAAATTAACTGGAAGGTTTTTTCATTAACCAATTTAATTCTCAATTTCTATTAAGGAGAATCTTCCAAAGGATTAAGACCTACATTTGAATTGTAAATAAAATGTTTCCAATTTCCTATTCGAATTTTATAAGATTTAAACTGAGCAAGATTACTATTAAAGTAACACCAACATCAGCTGCAATGGCAAAAACTAAATTGCTATAACCAAAAAATGCCAGTATGATGAAGATGAGTTTTATAGCTATTGCTCCGATTGTATTAAATTTTATTCTCGATAATGTTTTTCTGCTTAAGCGGATAAGGAACGGAATCAGAGACAGTTTATCGTTCATCAAAGCGATGTTTGCTGTTTCAATAGCTGTATCACTTCCTGCTGCACCCATTGCAATACCAACAGTGCTAAGCGCCAATGCAGGTGCATCGTTTATTCCATCACCTACCATTGCCACATGTTGATATTGTTGCAACAACTCTTTTATTTTATCTGATTTATTTTCTGGCAGCAAATCTCCAAACACTTTTTTGATGCCTACTTGTTGAGCTACGAAGTGAGCTGTCTGTTCATTGTCACCTGTAAGCATGATTGATTCAATATTCAATATTTTCAACTGTTTTAATGCTACTGTACTGTCGGGTTTTATTTCGTCCATTAAACCGATGATACCTGCAACGCCATTTCCAAAACTTACTACCACACTTGTTTTCCCTTCTGATGAAAGTTGTGCTACAATTTTTTCGGCTATGTGATCAATATGTTGGTGTTCTTTAATGAATTCAAGTTTACCCACAAAAATGGTTTCATCTTCACACACTAAACACATTGCTGTGGCACCTTTACCCATAATACTTTTGAAGGCTTCTGTTTTGTGAGGTTCAAATCCTTCTTTTCTGCTTGCATCAACTATCGCTTGTGCCAATGGATGTTCTGAAAATAATTCGGCTCCTGCTGTACAAGCCAATAGTTCTTCGCGACTTGTTCCGTTTAGTGGAAACACATCGGATACGATTGGATTTCCGTATGTAATGGTGCGGGTTTTATCTAAGGCAATGGCTTTAATCTTAGCCAACGCTTCAATGTATTTTCCTCCCTTTATTAATGCTCCTTTTGCTGATGCATTACCAATGGCTGCATAAATAGCTACAGGTGTTGAAATGACTAAAGCGCAAGGACAAGCAATAACCAACAATGTAATAGCTTGCAATAACCATAGGTTATTATCCAAGTTTAAAACAAATACTGGAATTACATACATCAATACAGCCAGAAAAATCATTGTTGGAGTATAATATTTTGAAAACTGTTGAATGAATTTTTGTGTATCGCTTTTGTTTGCAGATGCTTCAAAAGTAAGACGGATGATTTTCGAAAAAGTAGTATCTACTGAAAGTTTTGTTGTTTCAATTTCAATAAACCCATTTTTGTTAAGTGTACCGGCAAAGAGATTGTCACCTGGGTGCTTGTCTTTTGGTATGGGTTCGCCTGTAATTGTAGCCTCGTCTACAGTGGTTTCTCCTGAAATAATTTTTCCATCTAGTGGAATCATTTCACCTGCCTTTACTTGAATAATAGTCCCGACATTAATTATATCAATGGGAATATCAGCGTTTTGCAATTTTACAAAAGCGGTTTTTGGAGCTTTGCTCACCAACACATCCAACGCAGATTTTGAATTTTCTATTCCAATATCTTCCAGACGTTCACCTAATACATATAGAACAATCAATACTGCAGCTTCCGGATATTCTTTCAGATAAAATGCACCGATTACAGCGATCATCATCAAGAGGTTGATGTTGCTGAAATTGAGTTTTGCTGCAGCTTTAAAACCATTCCAGATCACACTATAGCCTATGCCTATTATAAAAACTAAGAATACAAATGGAGCATATGGCATTGGAATGTGAATGCCAATGATGGATAAAATTTCTAAGGCAATCACAATGGCAATTGAGAAAAGAAGAAAGAGAAATTTTTTATCGTATAGTGGTAGTTTCATTGACATGGAGTTTGACTTATTTCTTAGGTGCTTCAGTTATGCACTTTAGCCCCCGACAGAGGAGTCGAACCTCTGAACTTTTTTGCATTATAAAAAGCAAAAATGTTTTACACGTAAACTATCGGAGGTTAGAAATGATAAATTAATGTTTATGTCCATCACCATCGTGATGTTCGTGTGTCTCCTTCAATTCCATATCACATACAGGACATTTACCAGGTTTATCATAGGTTTTTCCTTTCTCACAATTCATAGGGCATTGATAAACGTGTTTATGTGCTCCATCCTCCTTATGTTCTTGAACAGATTGTTTAGTCTCCTTTTTAGGTTCTGAATTTCCGCAGGAGGTAATCCCGATTGCAATTGCAATGGATAGCAAAATAAAAAATACTTTCGTTTTCATTTTAAGATATTTAATTGTTAAAAAATTTAGATTAATTTTAATGTTGATGACCTTCACCTTTATTATTCATTTTAGCTAAAATAAAGAATGCTCCATTGACTACAATTTTACTATTCTTAGGAATTTCCTTGAGTGGGGTAATTTCACTATAGCCTATATCGGTGGTTCCTTTACGTACTGGAATTATTTCAAATGTAGTACTTTCTTCAGTATACCCACTATCACTATTGCTTTTATTTTCTTCTTTTTCTGTATGCTGATGTCCATGTTCATCATGGTTGTGTACTTCTGCTCCTGGTTCATTATGCTCATGATGTTCTTTTTCATTGTGTGCATCACTTACTATAAAAATAAAATCCTGCCCTTCATGATTTACTATGGAATTTGTAGGTACTGCATCAACTGTTGCATTTTCCAAACTAACCAGTGCAGTTATACTCATTCCATCAATCAAGCCTTGTTTCTTGCCTTTGACCAAAGCATGAACAGCAACTGCTTTTGTGCTTTGCTCAAATGTATTGCTGATTGCATAAACTTCTGCGTCATATTCTTTTCCAGGGTTGTTAGTAAGTGTGAAATGAATGATCTGCCCGACTTTTAGTTTTTGTAAGTCTTTTTCATACACGTATAAATCAAGATGAAGTTGGCTGTGATCCACTATTTCTACAATTGGGTTGCTGGCATCCACATAACTGCCAATATTAATCAATACAGCACTTACAGTGCCACTAATGGGGCTTGTGACGTTTGCCACAGATCGAATGTTTTCGCTTGTAAGAGAAGCGGAGTTTATGCCAATAAGCGCTAATTGTTTTTGCAAACTTGATTTTCTGGATTTCAAGATCTTCAACTCAGCTTCAGTTGTTTGCAGGTTTTTTAGTGCTCCGGCATTGCCTAGTTGCAATTCTTTTTGGCGGTTATATTCTAATTGTGCTAATTCAGTTTTGGCAGAAGTCGCAAGAAATTCTTCCTGCATGATGATGAATGAAATATTGGTAATAGTAGCAATCACTTGTCCTTTGCGAACAGTATTACCTGTCTGGACCAAAATGGATTTTATTACTCCACCTGATAATGCAGTTCCATTGGCTCTATTTTGATTCGGTACTTTTAGTAAGCCATTGGCTTTGAGAGAGGCAGTTAGTTGTTTTTTCTCAATACTGCCTAACTCAATTTTAATGGATTTCATTTGTTCCGCCGTAAGCTTTGTTGTATTCTCGTTTTCATGTTCATCGTGTGGTTCCTCAGAATGCGTAGCTTCTTCATCATGATTATGACCGTCACCTTCTTTTTGGTTCTGACAAGAAGTAAGCAACCAGTTTGATACTGCAAACGAAATGATTATTATTAATTTATTCATTAGCTTCATGTTTATTTGTTGATTAAGTAATTGATGTTAATTATAGAATGATTAAGTTGGTTTATAGATTGCAGATAATTTAAATAAACCTCACTGGCAGTTTGCAAAGCCTGTACATACTCAATATACCCGATGTCACCACTTTTATATGCTGTCTTTGCTGTACTGATAATTAATTCAGCATTAGCCAAAGCATTTAATTTGTAATAGTTGTTTTGTGACAAGTTTTGTTGGTATTGCAAAAAAGCATTTTGTAGTTTAGTTTGAAGTAAGAGTTTACCGTTGTCAGCTTCCTTTTGCAGGGCTTGTTGTTTGAACTTAAGGGACTTAATTTTTGCCGAGTTGCTGAAAAAAGTAAGTGGAATACCTAGTCCAACATTAAACCCATAGAAACGCTTGCTCTTGTCAAAATAAACTTCTGTTCCATTTACAGTTTGTAAGCCAGTTAAAGACTGATTGAAATAGCCCACATTCAAATCAGGTAAAGTAGCTGCAGACTCAACTTTTTTAACTTGTTCTGCAATACGGGCCTGCTGATATAAAACCAAGATCGAAGGATTACCGGCTACAATTGTTGTATCAATTGAATGGATTATGCTTAGCGGTTGAAAAGAATCGTTAGCGAGAATGATAAAATCTTCACTTGTATTCATCAATCCTTTAAGTGATGCATAAGCAGTGGCAGCTTCTATTTCGTTTTGACTTATTAGAAGTGATAGTTGTCCGCGTTTTGTATCAGCTGTGGTTTTCTCCAGCAAATTCGTTTCGCCCGATTTGTATCGCAAATCTGCAGCGCTCACAAAATCGGTATATATGCTGTCCAGGGACTGCAATTGTTTTTTGGCAGTTTGCAAATATAATAATTGATAAAACCAATATCGGACCTGTGCCTTTAATTCATTTTCTGACATTTGCAATTTCAATTGACTATTCAATAATTCTGCATTGTATAAACTGGTTTTTCTCGTGAAGTAAGTAGGAAAAGGAATGCTTTGTGTAATTTGAAATGCGTTATCCTGATTTATACTGTTATTTTGCCCAAATTGAAAGTTAATATTGGTTTTAGATAATTCAAAAACAGATTTTTTCAAGATCGAAGAAGAATGCACATTGAGTTGTTGAGATTGAAGCCCTAAATTATTTTTCATAGCTATGCTTAATGCATCCTCAACACTTAGTTGTATTGATGCTGATTGCGCATTGGCATTTTGAAAAAATAATAATACAATTACAATCAAGCATATTGTCGAAACATTTGGATTGATATTTATTTTTCGTTTCGTAGAAAAAATTAGATACAGCAATGGTAAAACAAAGAGTGTTAGAAATGTCGCTGTTATCAAGCCTCCAATTACTACTGTTGCCAATGGTTTTTGGACTTCTGCACCAGCACCATGTGAAAGTGCCATTGGTAAAAACCCAAGTGAAGCAACTGCTGCTGTCATGAGTACAGGTCGTAGACGGATTTTGGTCCCTTCCATAATCCGTTGAAGTATATCGCTCATTCCATCTTTCTCCAACTGATTGAATGTGCTGACCAATACAATTCCATTTAAAACAGCCACTCCAAACAATGCAATAAAACCAACCCCTGCTGATATGCTGAACGGCATATCACGAATCAGCAAGGCAAATACGCCGCCAATTGCTGCCATAGGAATTGCAGTGAAAATAAGAGTTGCTTGTTTAACCGATGTGAATGTGAAATAGAGAAGCATAAATATGAGGGCCAGAGCAATCGGTACAGCAATCATCAGTCGTGCCGATGCTGCTTGAAAATTTTCAAATGTTCCTCCATAGGTATAATAATATCCTTCAGGTAATTTAACATTATCATTTAATTGATTCTGAATGTCATTTACAACGCTTTCAACATCTCTGCCTTTCACATTAAAACCTACAACAATTCTACGCTTGCCATCTTCACGGCTTATTTGTGCAGGGCCCAATTCCATTTTTATTTCAGCAACTTGCGATAATGGAATTTGTGCTCCGTTGGCTGTAGGGATATACAAATGACTTACATCATCAATATTATTTCTATGAGTACTATCCAGGCGAACTACTAAATCGAATTTGCGTTCGTTTTCAAACACTACTCCTGCTTCTCCGCCTGCAAATGCAGTACTAACTATATGATTAATGTCTTTAATGTTTAATCCATAATTGGCAATCTGGGCGCGATTATAGGTAATAACTATCTGAGGTAAGCCTGCAACCCGCTCCACACTTGGCGCAGTAGCGCCTTTCACGTTTTGCACGATTGCATTAACCTTGTTGGCATATGATAAAAGTGTATCCATATTTTCACCAAATATTTTTACCGCAACATCCTGGCGAATGCCGGTCATGAGTTCATTAAAACGCATTTGTATAGGTTGACTTTTCTCAAAGAAAACGCCAGGGATGTTTTCCAACTTTTCATAAATCTCATCAGCAAGATCATCATAAGAAATTTCACGTTTCCATTCACTTTGCGGTTTAAGAATAATCATCATATCACTGGCTTCTGGTGGCATAGGATCGGTGGGGACTTCTGCACTTCCAGTTTTACCAACCACCATTTTTACTTCATCAAATTCTTTGATTAACCGGGAAGCCTGCATGGAGGTTTCTATACTTTGTGATAAGGATGTGCCTTGCGATAAGATACAATGAAATGCAAAATCACCTTCGGCTAATGTTGGAATAAATTCGCCGCCCATTCTTGAAAAAATAAAAGAAGTAATAATAAATATTGCCACAGTTAATCCAACCACATAAAGTTTTGCTTTGATGGCCATTTGCAATAGAGGGGCATAAATACGCTGAAAAAATTCCATCATTCTGTCACTAAAAGTTTGTTTGTGTGAAATATTTTTCGATAAAAACTGTGCACACATCATTGGTATATAAGTTATTGATAAAATCAATGCACCAAAAATTGCAAAACCTACTGTCTGTCCCATTGGTCTGAACATTTTACCTTCAATACCTATGAGAGTAAGTATTGGTATATATACTATAAGGATAATGATTTCACCAAATGCCGCACTGTTTCTGATCTTTGAGGCCGATTTGAAAACTTCCGCATCCATTTCAGCCTGACTAAGTCTATCAATTCTTTTACGCAAACCCAAATGATGCATCGTGGCTTCTACAATTATTACGGCACCGTCTACAATCAAGCCAAAATCAATTGCACCTAAACTCATTAAATTCGCGCTTACTCCAAATACATTCATCATTCCCAATGCAAACAACATGGATAGTGGGATTGCTGACGCTACGATCAAGCCTGCACGAAGATTTCCAAGGAATAAAACTAAAATAAATATTACAATCAATGCTCCTTCAATCAGGTTCTTCTCAACAGTTGAAATAGCTCGATTTACTAAATCAGTTCTGTCTAAATAGGCCTCTATAATTACATCAGAAGGTAATGACTTTTGTATTGTTTTCATTTTTTGTTTAACCCTGTTGACTACCTCAGCGCTGTTTGCTCCTTTCAACATCATAACTACGCCGCCAACTGCATCCACTTCGCCATTGTATGTAAGTGCTCCATAACGAACGGCGGATCCAAAATGAACATCTGCCACATCTTTAATTAAGATTGGTATCCCGTTGCGGTTATTTTTTACGGCTATATTTTTGATATCTTCAAACGAACCAATTAAACCCACTCCGCGAATGAAATATGCGTTTGGTTTCTTGTCAATGTATGCTCCTCCTGTGTTTTCATTGTTCTTTTCTAATGCAGTGAAAATTTCAGGTATTGTTATTCCCATTGCAAGTAGGCGATCAGGATTTATGGCGACTTCATATTGTTTTAATTGTCCGCCAAAGCTGTTTACCTCGGCAATACCCGGTGTACCATAAAGTTGTCGGGCTACAATCCAGTCCTGCATTGTGCGTAAATCCATTGCAGTATATTTATCTTCACTACCTTTTTTCGGGTGTATGATGTATTGGTAAATTTCACCCAATCCGGTACTAACTGGTGCTAATTCAGGTGTGCCGATTCCTCGAGGAATTTTTTCTACAGCTTCTTTAAGTTTTTCATTGATGAGTTGCCTTGCAAAATAAATATTCACTTTGTCGTCAAAAACAACAGTAATTACTGAAAGCCCAAAACGCGAAATACTTCTCAGCTCTTCCAAATCGGGTAAGTTGGCAACGCTTTGTTCAATTGGATGAGTTACCAATTGTTCTACTTCCTGTCCGGCCAGCGTTGGGCAAAGTGTAATAATTTGCACCTGGTTATTAGTGATGTCAGGAAGGGCATCAATAGGTAATCTGCTTGCACTCCAGACTCCCCAAATGATAAGTGCAAGGGTCATCAATCCAATGATGAATTTATTATTAATGCTAAATGCAATTATTTTATCTAACATTTATTTACTCAGTTTAATGAATTAATATATTATTCTTTGCAGTAGATAAGTGCTGCAAATAGTATGATTTTGTTCCGTGTTAGAGGAACATCATAAAGTCATCAACTGATTTTTGGCGGTTGCCAAATGGGGGAGTAGATCTCTGAATTGAGAGCTAGCTTGTAAAGAGGAAATTCCTTAGAAGGGATTGGTATTATAGCTGAACAAGGTGCTACAAGATTTAAATTTATAACGGAAGTGCCGCAGCAAGAACAAATACAGAAAGGGGTACATGATTCTTTATCATGCTTGTGGTTGTCGTGTTCAGAAGTGGTAGAAATGCTCATAGTTTGCTTTTCATTGCATTCATTATTATCACCACAGGGTACTAATGAAAGTACGAAAATGTAGATACTTAATGCAATTGTAAAAATCCGCATGGGGGCAAATGTAATGAATATTGCTTTAAATTACTATTATAATTATGTTAAAATCAAACTATTATGCGAGTTATAAATAATGGTACCGCCAATTTAAGTAAATTTACATTATCCGAAAAATTTGAAATCAATAAACTTATTGTTTGAATTCTTTTAATTGAACTGTTTTTTATAACATGGTGGAGTTCCCTATTCATTTGTGGGTTTTCCATTTTTTAAATAGCGCCAAACTCCAATTGATAAACTCATTCCCATTGTTGGAGCGAAAATATAAATCCATAAGTGTTGAAAGTTACCAGAAATAATTGCCGGAGCAATTGACCTGGCTGGATTCATGGATGCTCCGCTAATAGGTCCTGCAAACATGGCTTCTAATAATACTACTGAACCAATTGCAATTCCTGCCAACATTCCTTGTTCTTTAGAGCCATGTGCAACTGTTATAATTACAAACATCAAAATAAAAGACAGAATAAATTCCAGTATAAAGCTTTGCATTGCAGAACCCGCAGGTAGTGTTGTCCCTAATAAAAGATTTTCTGGAAAAAGAAATTTTAAAACTATACTGGCTATGAATGCACCTGTTAATTGTGCAATGATATAAGGAAGAACATTTTTAAATGAAAATCTTTTTGCTACAGTGAATGCTATCGTAACTGCTGGATTGAAGTGAGCCCCTGAAATATTACCTAAAGCGTATATCATTGACATAACAATTAAACCAAAAGTAATTGCAACGCCAATATGTGTTACTGATCCATTTGTTTCCTGGTTTATAACAATTGCACCAGTACCGCAAAAAACTAAGGCAAATGTGCCAATTAGTTCAGCAATGTACTTTTTCATTACTGTATTTCAAGTGTAAGCTTAATAAATTCTTGAACTGCATTTTTAATCTGATCCCTGACGATTCTGGTTGCTGCCAATTTTTCTACATCGCTACCTTTGAATTTTGATGGATCTTCAAAAGACCAGTTTATTTTTTTATTCAGTCCTGGAAAAACAGGACAACGATCTGAAGCTTCCTTATCACAAACGGTAACTACATAATCAAATCGTTTTCCTTTTTTATGCAGATCAAAGACATCTTTAGTTGGATTTTGTGAGATATCAATTCCATCCTCTTTCATGACTTCAATGGCCAACGGATTTAAAGTGCCGGGTTCAAGTCCAGCACTTTCTACCATAAATTTATCATTGCCATATTTTTCTAAATACGCCTGTGCGATCTGGCTTCTCGCACTGTTGTGGATACAAAGAAATAATACTTTTATTTTATTCATGAAAAAATTATATTGTATGTATTCAATTTTTTAAATTTACAGCCTACACTTGTCCCGCAGTATTGCGGGAGCCTACAGCCTACAGCCTTTATTTACAGCAAGTACCTTTGTCGCAACACTCCTCTTTTTTCTTTTCAGCATACACAGTAATACTATATATCCCGGCATTACTTTCTTTAAATAATTTTATTTCATCATCAGATATGTAGGTAGAAAGGATTTCATCCGGGATGGTTATACCTTTTTCTTTTTGAAGGGTAATATTTTCAAAACCCAATTCACGTATGATATTCAAATATTCTTCTTTTTGAATGGCTCCTGAAATACATCCAGCATACATTTCTGCTGTATGTATAATTCGCTCAGGCAGTTCACCAGTTAAAACAACATCTGAGATAGAAAAATGACCACCTGGTTTTAGCACTCGCTTTATTTCTTCGAAGGCCTTTTTTTTATCTGGAACTAAGTTGAGTACGCAATTGCTCACGATTACATCTGCGATATCGGAAGTAATAGGCATTGATTCAATTTCACCAAGGCGAAATTCTACGTTGTGAAAGTTTAATTTCTCAGCATTAAGTCGAGCCCGGTTGATCATTGCTTCCGTCATATCGATTCCAATTACTTTTCCCGTTTCTCCGGTTTCCGCTCTGGCAATAAAGCAATCATTTCCTGCCCCGGAACCCAAGTCAACCACTACATCCCCTTTTTTGATTTTAGCAAATTGAGTGGGTAGGCCACAGCCCAATCCCAAATCGGCTTCAGGATTATAACCATCCAGCGTAGTGTAATCATCCGCCATTATGCTATATACATCATTGCAGCAAGAAGATGCTCCACAACAAGAGGAGAGATTCTGTTCTTTTTCCTGTAAAGCAATTTTACTGTATTGCTCCTTAACCATTGTTTTGATTTCTTCTGAAGTTTGCATTTTTTATAAATTTTAAGAGTTAAACAAGTTTATTTTTTATATTCGTAATATTACGATTAATATAATCAAATTTTTTTAACAACACTTTGCATTAGAAACCGGAGTATTCAGCAATGTACCCAGGTATAATTTAGCCTGTTGCCATTCCTTTTCATCGATGCAATAACAGGTCCTTACGCCTTCAATATCACCTTTGATAAGTCCGGCATTTTTTAATTCCTTCAGATGCTGTGATACTGTGGATTGAGACAAAGGCAGTTCATCTACTATATCACCACAAATACAGGATTGTTTTTTCAATAACATTTGCATAATGGCTACCCGTGCAGGATGAGCTAATGCTTTGGCATAAAGGGCTATTTTATTCTCCTTTACTGTGAATTCCTCAATTTTTGTTAAACCCATAATAATGAATCAAACGCAATATTACGATTAATGTTTAATAAGTCCAATTTATTTATTTAAAAAATTGAAAACCCCATAGTAATGCTGGAAAAACTAATCTAGATAAAAAACGATACAGCTCGTTGGCGATTGGCTTTTTTTAAATTCAATTCTCAGAATATTAATTAACAACAATCCACTCCTAATTGAATGGAAGGGCATTTAACTGAGCCATAACTGCAATAGACACAACAGTCGCCTTGCTTGGGTTTGATTATCTGCTTGCAGGTTTCACATTCATAAAAAAACTGGCAGGCGTCAATAGGCATCTTTTCTTGTTTCTTGTGTTGACAATTAGGACAGGTGATTGTTGAAATGAGAATTGGTTTAGATTTCTTGTGTTGTCGCACACGATAAAAATTCCAAACTGTTGCCGCAAGTAATCCGATCATTCCAATGTATAGCAATGTTGTCCAATTTTCACTGTCGTTAATATGATAAGCATAAAAGATTAACAAAGCACTCGGAATTGCAATCATCAGAGGATACATACACAAATGTTGTCTGTAAGAAAGATAGAAGCCAAATGTTGATATCAAAACAAGTCCTTGAAAAATCCACATGGTCCAACCGCCAAATAATTCAAAGCTGCCAAGTCCCATCGCTGTCAAAGCGAAACCCAAAAGTGGAAAACAGCATGGAGATAATGCTGCGGTCAAAATCATTCCAATTGTTCCTATTCTGTCAAGTTGAAGTTTCATTTTTTTGGGAAGGGAGCTTATACCATTTAATTGGTAAAATTCTTCGGTTTACACGCCAAATTAATTTTTTTAAAAGCAAGAAATAAAATAATAGCTACTAATGGAAATTTATCAAACAATAATTCAATGAGTATAATAAAGCATCTCATTCCAAAGTTTTGCTAACAGCGAAAAAACGGTAGGATAATCCAACAGTTGCTGAAAATTGAGAACCAATCTGTGATTGAGTTACATATTGATAAACGGGAATATCAGTTAGGACGTAAGCCGCAAATTTTCCATGTGTGAAACTTAGTTGTGGTGCAATGAAAATCTTTTTATAGCCAGTAGCTTCAGGATCATAATTAGGATAAGCATTGAGAAGAATCGTTTCATTGAGTTTCATTTTATCTACCCATTCACCCCTGACTTGAAGTGTAACTCCCAGTTTTTCAAAAAATGTTTTTCCGAAAAATAAACCTATGCTGGCATAATCACCTAGTTTCTCTCCAATCGGATTCCAGCCTTTTTTAATGTACAAGGCGTTGGCAAAAATGCGGACGTTTTTTAATGAATATGTTCTGGAGCCAAAAAGGTAAAAGATAATATCCTGGGCACCTGTTGAAAGCTGCACTGCTTGGGGGTTGGTGACATAAAATATTTCACCGGAAAAAGGTTCGATATTTCCTGTTGAATCGTTATAGCTACCCAACGGAATTTTATACCCTAATCCTAAAGTTAGTTCTGTTCTATGATCTTCTTCAGTACGGTTAATTATATCGTATCGCGGAAAAATAATCAAATCGCCAATTCCGGAAGAAGAGTAGGTGGTCGATGGATTTTTATTTAATCCAATTTCTTTTTTAGAAAAGTAGTAACCGGTTTCTAATGACATTGTAAAATTGTAGGTAACACCATAAGCTAACCTGAAGTATTGATAGGAGCTACTAAAATTGTCAAAATACTTAAACTTATCTCTCGAATCACCTTTATAAAATTGGCTGGTATTGATAAATTGAAAGTTTGTATTCAGCTCAACCTGTCTTTCCAACAACACACCCTGAGACGCACCACCTGCGATAGGAGATCCACTTCCTCCTGCACAGCATTGTGCAAATGAGAATTTAAAGTGAACAAGTAGGCATAAAAAAAGGAATAAGCAGGATTTCATGAAATATCAATTATTATTTTATGGCTATTTGATTGAACCACAAAAGAAATCAATTATCTTTCCAATAAACTTTTTAAGCTCGCGCTGCTGAATTAATGGACCACGGTTAATTTAGTCAATTTGATTTTGTCGCCATAAGTCATTCTGACGAAATAAATTCCGGAAATATAGTTGGCAACATTTAAATTCATTTTATTTTCTCCGGCAGTTAGTTTACCTGAATAAACAGATTGTAACAATTTACCTTCCTGATTTAACAATTCAATTTTTACATTGAATGATTGTTCAAGAGTGCAAGTAACAATAGTTGATTCATTTACGGGATTTGGAGAAATGATTAAAGATGTACCATTATCATCTTGATCATTTGTTGCTGTAAGTATAAGTGCTGTGTTGATTGCTTTTTGAAGATTAGTTGGGTTGATAGTATTATTTACATTGTAATATACTTTATGATCACTGCCTGCCACCACAACAATTTTTGGCATTCCATCTGAACCGTAATCCATCATTTTTATTTTCGAATTAGAAAATCTCAATGAGTAAACTGATTGATTAATTCCATTCGAAGTACACCAACTACCTAATGACTGGCAATTGGTATTTGCATAGTCATCCACCATATAATAAAACACTTTGTTTGGATTGCTTACCTGGAAGTCTTTGACAATATTGTAAGCCGTAATTGCCGGTCCTGTACAAGCACCACAGGGCATTACCCATACCAGGACAATTACCTTTCCAGCTTCTAATTCTTTAAAAAGCTCGTGAGAGACTCCGGAACAGTCATTAGCGATGAAGTTGGTAGCGTTCGTCTGAGCCATGATCATGGTCGAAAATGCAACTAAAAGGAAGGAAAGTATATGTTTTTTCATTTCAATGAATTTATGTTACAAATTTAAATTAAAAATTGCAATTCCTATATTTTATTGAATAAATACTTACTAAATCCTGAAAAGACCTAATTTATTAACTTCAATTTAAAGCGTCTGCTACTAGTGTATTTGCTTAGTAGGTTATTGTAATACCTGCACCCAAACTCATATCGCTATCATAATGTGATGAAACTGAAAGATATTTTGTAAAAATATACCTGCCTCCTAGCATATATTCTTTATCTGAATTGACCATGAAATTTAAGCGAAAGCGGCTTGTCAAGGGCATATCTTCTCGCCCCAATTGAAATCGGAATTTACCATCGCTATCTATTCTTGCATCAGCTATTACTAACATAGGTAATGTATAAGCAACACCTGCAACGACTGTTTTACGATCGTTTTTGTTGCTTTTTTGTCCGAACATGGTGTAGTCATCATCTCCAAATAGGTTTGCATCCTCCTTTGGATTGTGTGTTTTATAGTGATAATCAAAACCAATGTATGGAAATAGCCATTGCATTCTGTCCAAGTACCTTCCAACAGTAGTTTCACTTTCGTAACCGTGCCTAGCGTGATAACCCAAATGCCATAGTGTGTTAACCTTCCATCGGGTTTGTCCAAACATGGCTTCACCATCGCTACCGTTACTTTCTATACCCACCCTTGCCATAAAATGAAACTTCCGATCATCACTAAACAATTGCCGTTGTGCCAATTTCGGATTTGATATTTCAGGGTTTGGTGGTGAATTTTCGTAACTCAAGACTCTGCCCATTCCGCTCATCATGTGGTAAAGAATATGACAATGAAAAAACCAATCCCCACTTTCCGTGGCAGCAAATTCAATCGTGTCTAATTCCATAGGCATAATGTCTATAATATTCTTCATGGGTGCATATTCCCCTTGTCCATTCAGTACTCTGAAATCATGTCCATGTAAGTGCATTGGGTGGCGCATCATGCTGTTATTGTAAATGATGATTCTTAAATTTTCACCTTTTTTAATTAATATTTTATCCGATTCTGAAACCGTTTTATTGTCTAAGGTCCATACATAGCGATTCATATTTCCAGTCAAATTAAAACTTAATTCTTTTAATGGTCCTTCCGGCAAAGTCGTTTTGTTTGTTGCACGCAGCATCGTGTAATTCAATGTAACTAAATCGGATGTTTCACTTTCCAAACTCGTCTCCTGCATACTATTATTATTGGGCCTTTGCATATTGTGCTTATCATCCCCTTGCATATTCATTTTCTTTTCTTCCTTTTGCGGATTATCCTCACCGGTTATTTCAGGATACATAACAACATTCATATCCATTTCCTGATTTTGCATTTTCATTCCTTCCATTTCTACCAGGTTTCCACTCATGTCCATCATATCATTCATCATTTTCATACCGGCAAAATATTTCAGCGTTGGTAATTTTTTTGCCGGAACTTTTTCTCCGCTACCTAACCAAAGCGAAGCTGATTTGGTACGGTCTTCTGGCGTAACTAAAAATTCATAACTCTTACTATTGGGGATTGTTACAACAACATCGTATGTTTCTGACACTGCAATAATTAACCGGTCCACCTCAACCGGTTCTACATCATTGCCATCGCTGGCGACTACGGTAATTTTGCCGCCGGCATAAGTAAGCCAAAAATAGGAGGAGGCACCACCATTTGCAATTCGCAATCTTACCTTATCTCCAGCCTTAAATTGAGCTTGTTCATTTTGGTTTTTTCCATTGATTAAAAACTGATCATAATACACATCACTTACATCCATTGCATTCATGCGCTTCCACTCATTGGTAATTTTGGTCTTTAAATGGCCTTCTTTTATGGCTTCGTAATAGCTTTGGGTTGTTCCTTTTTTTATGGCAAACCAATCGGT
>JAYVIT010000066.1:0-4105 GCA_043769965.1 Saprospiraceae bacterium | reverse complement strand
TTGAGATGTGGATGTTTGTTATAGATGGTACAGGTGCTTATTTCAATTTTCAAGGTAATGTTGTAGTCGGTGGCATTTGGTCACTTGATGCGCATTTTGATCCTAATGGTGATGTTCGTTTTACACTTGGCACAGGTGGTTCGGCTACTATTGCTAAAGGTACGCATCCGAAAGACAGCTGGTTTAAAATAAAAGTAGTTGCCAATTTAACAGATAATAATTGGGAAGCTTTTATTGATGATAAATCTCTTGGAAGTTGGATAAATCCGAATAATGCTGTCGCTTCTATGGATATATATCCCGTGAGTTCTAACAGTCTATCTTCATACTTTGTCGATGATGTCAGCTATACCTATGAACCTTATGTTGCACTCAATCTCGATGCTTCTTTAACTAGTGCTGCAATTAAGGCGAAAAGTCTTGCTGGATCAACTGCACCTGCAACAATTAAAATTAAAAATGTTGGGTTGACAAAAATCACATCTGCAGAAGTAGAATGGTCAGTCAATGGAGGAGCTAAAACCACTGAACAGTATACTTTGAATCTTAATAATCTTCAGGAATCCGCAGCACTTAAATTATCAGCTCCGGTAAATTATTCCGGAGGGATTAGTAGCATTGATTTTAATATTACTAAAGTGAATGGAAGTAATGATCAAAAAGCAAGTAATAATACTCGTACATTAAGTATTGAAGGTGTTACTCCTGCACCACATAAAAAAATAGTTGTTGAAGAAGCCACAGGTACCTGGTGCCAATTTTGTCCTCGCGGTGCTGTTTATATGGATTCTTTAACCAAATTATATCCAGAACACTTCATAGGAATTGCAGTGCATAACTCGGATCCTATGGTCGTTGGTCCTTATGATGCCGGAATGACTTCATTTCCAGGGTTCACAGGATTTCCTTCAGTAGTTACAAACAGGAAAACATTAAGTGATCCAGATGCCATAGAACCAATTTTCTATGATCAGATTGTAGAATTAACTCCGGTGATACTTAACCTGGGGGCAAGATATAATGCGAATACAAGATTACTTGAAGTTGAAGTTAAGGCCGATTTTGTTGAAGCGGTTACAGGTGATCATCGTTTCAACTTTGTTGTAATAGAAGATGGTGTAAAAGGCACCACTTCTTCTTATAATCAATCCAATGCTTATGCTGGTGGTGGACGTGGTCCTATGGGAGGCTATGAATTATTGCCGAATCCAGTTCCTGCAGCACAAATGGTATACAATCATGTTGCGAGAGCAATCTTGGACGGATATTCTGGTACTGCCAGTTACTTGCCCGATGATATTCTTGCGAATACTTCTTACTTGAAAGGATACAAATACAATGTTCCTACTGCTCAGAATTTTAATAATCTCAAGCTAATCGGTATAATGATGGATCCTAATGGGGAGATCATCAATGCCAACGAAGTAACGATTGATGAAGCTTTAGCCAATGGATTATTTACAGGTACGAATGATCCGGGAAATGATCTCACACAATTGGTTGTAAGTCCGAATCCTGTTTCCGATATCGCGTTAGTTCATTTCTCAATTTCAAATACCTCTAATGTATCTATGGAAATTCTTGATATGACAGGACGCATCGTTGGTAAGAAAAATTACGGAACCATGAGTGGAGTCGTTGATCTTCCAATACAAACATCTGTACTCGAAAACGGAAATTATTTAATCCGTGTAATTCAGGATAATAAATTCCTTACCCAGAAACTAATTGTGGCACATTAAGAAGAGAAATTTTCATTTAATAATTAAGCCGCCTCGGATAACCGGGCGGCTTTTTTGTGTAGGTTTATTAAATTTTTATGAAAGTAAAATGAACTAGTTTGATTGAATTAATGATCCAAGACTAGATTTTTGATGTAAAATAATCTGATGAAGCATACCAAAATATGTTATGTCTAGTATTCGGATGAGAAAATTATACATTACTATTTATAAATATATCTAATATACTTAGTTTCTATGATTGACATCTTATTTGTTATTTTCTATTCTTAAGCAAAATTTAAAATATGAAAAACCTAGTCCTTTGCCTCGTTCTTATTCTTTCACTGTTTTCATGCAGTAGTGATGAAAATTATTCAGATTCCAAAACCAACTTAATTATTCAGAGTAGGGATAATGGAGAACATTTATGTGCATTGCGATACTATATTGTTAATGTTGATTTTCCCAATAATCCTACTTACCCGGTTTATCAATTAATAACAGATAAATCTTGTACCTCTCCAAGTTGTAATTTATTCTGGGCGGATCAGTATGATGCAGTTTGTAACTCATGTTCAAGTTGCGCTCAATGTCAACCGCAAGTAGCTACATTTTATAATTTTAAATGCAATTTAAACCCAAATTATTCATCTTTTACGGTAGAGTTCGGTGTAGAGAACAGAACACACGATCCATGCGCCTCTCACTTGGATGAAGCAACTATAATTTATAGAATCTATTCAGCTCCAACTAATGCCGATGTTGGTTGTCCATATCCTACTAGTAGTTATGTGGAAGAAACACTGCATACAACAGTGAGTGCTAATGCTGCTGCAACATATGAACTATTTGGAACATGCGGATGTCAAATTCGAAAGATTTAAAGTTTTATTGGAATACAGATTGACTTTTTAAGGTAATGTTTTCAAAAATAGTTGGTGATGATTTCACCAATTATTTTGGGTATTATACCCTGTTTTGTTAGCATACCGTCGCACCTATTAGGATAAAAGTTTCCAGTTGGCAGTTTGTGTTGCTGTTTAATAGTTAAGTTAAATTGTCTGAACTGTGATTTCTTTGATAATATGATTTACATGATTGAGTTAAACAATCGTCAATCGTCAATCGTCAATCGTCTATGGTCAATGGTCTTTCTTCATACAATAATCTCCTAACAAGCTAAACCCCCTAATTCGCTAACCCACTAACCCTACTTCAAAAACTGCATCGGATCCAGAGGTGTTTTTTCAATCCATGTTTCAAAATGAAGTTCAAAATATCCTTCTTCATTTTTTGCAGCTTTACCCAGATTGACTCCTTGATCTACTTTTTCTCCATTACGGAGTAATACATTTTCCAGATTTGAATACACTACAAAAAGATTATCGGCTTTGGTGATCAATAGATATAATTGATTTGGCATTTTCCGGATTTCAACCACTTCGGAACTTGTAGCCACTTTTACAAATGGATCATTTGATTGAAGGTCGATGCCATTATTTCGTATCAGGAGTTTTGATTTACCCGCTTCCATGTTTTTTCCAAATCTGGAAATGATGGTTGCTTCTTTTAATGGATATTTAATTTTTACATTGCTGTTGGATGATTTGAATTTCTCTTTTGATTTTGATATCGTTTTGATACTTGCTTCGATTAACTTATTAAGTTCGTCCTTCTTTTTTTTATAGGCAATCAATTCCGCATTCAAACCGGATTCTTTACTATTTAAATCATTGATCAGAAGTATTGATTTAGAAATATCTGCAAGTAAATTTTCTTCTTCTTTCTTTACCGATTTTAGTAAGGAATCTTGTTTATATGATTTGTTGGTTAATTTTAGCAGTGTTTGATTGTAAGTTGCCTTTATAATAAGTATATTTTTTAAAGTGTTTTGTCTTTCTTTTTCAACTCGTTCCAAAAGATACCAGCGTTTTACACTTTCATCCATGTCGCCTGGATGTATTAATGTAAGAATCGGATTGTAGGTGAGTCTGTGAATCAATTTATTTTTCAGCAATTTCGCATATTCGTATCGCAATAATTTTTGCTGTCCAATACTGGTTGCATTTTGACGCTTCAATTCTTGAATTTCAGATTCTATGCTGTGAAGTTCTGTTGATAATTTTTCCTGTAATTCTTTTCTGTATGAAATTTGGCTTTGTAAAAGTTCGAGGCGTTTTAATAACTGTTTCTTTTCTTCTTTTGATCCAGATAATAATAAATTGGTTTGATTGATTGATTTTTGGATTTGTTCGACCGAATTCGTTTCTTTTTGTTTTATATTCTGACTCTGCCCACAAATTCTCGAAAACATTATAGCAGATAAAATGATAAATATCAAATAGATGAGATCCTGTTTTTTCATTTACCCATTTTTGTAT
>JAYVIT010000065.1:0-5458 GCA_043769965.1 Saprospiraceae bacterium | reverse complement strand
GATTTTGCTTTTTTGTTTCAAGATCCACTCTTCTCAATTTTAGAAGTGTATCTCCAGCCTGGGCAGCTTCACCTTGTAACTTATAAATTTTTAAAATTTCTACCGGATATTCTAAGTTGATATTGCGAATTTGATTTTCTGCAATACCATAAAATTCATCTGAATTGTTTAATTTATTTTTAATAAATGGCAGACAAATGATCAAAGTGGCGAACGCCAATAAATATATGAAATTAACTTTGGTCAAAATTTGGGCCAGTCTTATCTGATAATTATTTTCTTACTTTCCCGATCAAGTAAAAATGAATATACACCCGGTAATAAATGGGACACGTTTATTGTAGCCGTTTGCAAAATAATACCCGACACAATTGTTTTTCCTAATGCATCAATGATCCGGTATTCACTTGGATTTGTATTTTCCGAATGAATAGAAATCCATTGTGATGCAGGAATTGGAAATATGTTAAAACCAGATTTAGATATTGATGTGGTCTTTGTTATTCCATCATTGTTTTTATTGAAAGTTGCTATTTTAATGATGAAATTTCCTATTCCATTAGGACTTCTTGCAAAAGCTTTATCTGTTTCCTGTTGTGTAAACACAACTTTATCAACTTGCTGTCCGGTTGAATCCAATAGAAGAACATCTTCTCCAAATGCTGACAATTTAAAATTTGCATGGTAACCTGATTGTTTCCCATCTTCATCAGCCCAAATGACTAAATAACTATCTGGTGACATAATTGTGCCAGCCGGAATTCTGTATTTATCAAGATTAGTTGGGTTGTCAGTTACAATCCAATTGCTTATATCGATGTTGTAATTGGATTTGTTATAAAGCTCAATCCAATCATCAAATTCTCCATCCTGATCGGCAATCGTATTCGTGTTAGTGGCCATCAATTCATTGATGACAATATGATCATTTACCGATTTTATAAGATCAACCTGATAAATATAAACATCATGCTCCGCGCCTTCGGGCATGTAGCTGACTGTGCCTTGTGTATTATTCGCAACCGATTCAATATAATAGCGGACAAAAACACCATTTGGAAAAGGTGGTATTGATGCTGCATAAATACCATCATTAGCCAGGCCATCGGAGTGATTGCCATCATCATACATTTTAGTTTTACTAAAATAGCCATCATATCCTTGCGAATAATAGAGTCTTGCTTCTTTAACTCCTGGGCCACCAACAATTTTTGCAGTGACTAACACAGGCTGCGTTTCATTAGGAGTTTTGAATGAGATGCCATCTGTTGAAAAAACGACTTCTGAAATTTGATTACCTGCCTGTTTAAATTCTGCATTATTTAAAACAAATGTTCTTCTATTTCTCATCCAATTTAATAGTACATTCTTCTCTGCTTGAAATGCGGTGTAAGTCATTAATTTTTTTGGATCATTAGTAACTACAGAATCAATGAGTGAATAGAATTCATTGACTCTAGATTTAAAATATGTTGAATCAAGAGTATTTTTGAAAAATGTTCTGAAGTGTGCCAAATAACGTTGACGTAATGCCGGGACGGCAAACAATCTAAAAGTCAAAGGAAATTTAACATCGGTCTCCTTTAAAAATATGGACCAGCTTGAAGTTTGAGATTTCATGATGGAGTTTGCATCATACTCTAGCGGGATCAATCGTTCAACATCTTTTTGATAAATAGCGTAATAATCCATACCCCCTTTGTTGACATAACTGTCATCATCTCCAAACAGTATTTCTTTTGCCAGAAACCATAATGCTCTGTCAATATCCAATACTTTATTTAAAGTGTCTTCCAATTGGTTCAAAGGTATTGTGTTTAAAATTTTGGTAACACGTACAAGATCATTCCAGGGATTCTCAAGGCTTGTATGTTTGAGTATGTAATTTGGTTTATAAGCAGTTGTATCATCTCCAAGATAATTCAAAGTAGAAGTACCTGCTCCAAAGCCACCACCACCTGGACCACCGGGACCAGCTTGTCGTTCGCATCTCCATCGAGTACCATCATTGCTAAGAAACCACTCTTTGACATATTCACCATCCAGTGCCTGAATATTTGGATAGAGACCCCAATCTTCGCCATTAATGTATAAATGGATAAAATTTGCTTTTAAGGAAGGAGAGTAAGGTCGTGTTATGTTTTCATACAATACTTCTCTAATACAACTATTGTCTTCATAAGAATTATTAAAATTTAAAGTTTCATAGCCTTTTAGATCCTGAGTTAGATCTTGAAAGTCCATCGTAATGTTGAATGATTTTTTTTGTGTGCTTACTCGTTGATACGACGTTTGTCCTTTAAATCGCACACCAACATTTGGATAGCTGACTCCATCATAAATTAATGTTGCAGGTATATCTGTTTTTGATTGATAATTATTTGTCAGTAGAGTCCAATAATTAGCCTGATCAAATTTAAGTTCAACTATTCTCAATTTTAATGGATTGTAAAAGCCATCCACATCAGTTGATCCTGAAACAAGCCTCCTTCCATCTGCTGAGAAACTCATTTCCATTGGCAATTTTTGTGATTGGATACTTAACTGTATCAAGCACAGTAAAACCATAAGTACATTTTTCATTTCAACTATTTCAATTTAATTTTAAATACTTTCTTCTTCAGAGCGCATATTAAATCGCAATGATTTTACATGTTCAACAGACAAAATTGAATCCATTAGACTTTGCTCATCAAATGATTTTTTTGATTTAAGTTGCCAAACATATTCCTTGTCTAATTTACCTGGATTTGAATCAATATCTATTCGAATTAATTCTGATTGGATGTCTAATTTATTAAAGCACTCCATAA
Organism: Saprospiraceae bacterium; assembly: GCA_043769965.1. GTDB lineage: Bacteria > Bacteroidota > Bacteroidia > Chitinophagales > Saprospiraceae > Vicinibacter. The sequence goes on along the minus strand of JAYVIT010000065.1, from coordinate 2,645 downwards.
TTTTATTTTCATTAATACGGTCATTGGTTGAAAAAGTGATTCGTATGGATTGCATTTTTTTGGGATAAACACTTAAGGGAGATAAATCCATCAAGAATGCAATAAGACAAAACAAAAACGTACCATATAAGGCGATGTTAAACGCAAAGACACCACATGCAATACCGATGGCCAGTGATGCAAATATGAATATCATATTTCTGGGTTGATTCAAATTTGTGCGAAACCGGATCATGGCCAGGATACCCAACATTCCTAAGCCTCGTCCAATACTGTCACCGATAGCCTGAGCTACAACTGCGGCGATGATAGCACCCAAGATCATTGATTGAATAAAATGACCGGGTGACTGATTGTGTCCTGTAGTTTTTTCGTATGTAAATGAAATACAAGCAGACAATATGAAGCTCAATAATAACGCATATAAGATAGATAGCGGTGATGGCTGATCCGTGTTGATATTTGACAAAGAAAAATCAAACATGTGGAAAGTTAGTCTATTTATATTAAAAATTATTCAAATTAAAATCGAAGATAACAATTTCAAATTGAAAATACGGATTAGACTAAACCTAAGCAATTTGGTTTAACGATTTGAATACACCTGAAAAAAGGAGTTTTTAATATTACCCCTGGCAAAATACGCATCCATCTTCCATCGAACAGCTCTGTCCTTCTGAACTAATTGTTTGTACTTCTGAAGCAGCAAACATTTCTTGTAACTCACTAGTAATGAGCTCTCGATTTGTTGAAGTTTCTATAATACTGACACTTTCATCTTCAGAAATTTCAATCTGTTCAATAAATTTCCGTTGATGTTTTTCACTTAGCGTAAATTTAATTGGGTCGACAGCCGATTTAGTTCTTAAGTAATACATGCCGGTTTTAAGACCTTTTTTCCAGGCATAAAAATGCATTGACCCTAATTTATTGACTGTAGCACCATCAAGAAATAAATTTAAGCTCTGGCTCTGACAAATAAATGCACCGCGGTCGGCAGCCATGTCAATGATTGCTTTTTGACTTATTTCCCAGACTGTTTTATATAGACTTTTAAGATCTTGCGGTATGCCAGGAATATTTTGAATGGAGCCATTATTCAACATCAGCATCTCTTTCATATCCTGGTTCCATAGTCCTAATTTCACAAGGTCTTCCAACAAATGTTTATTGATGACGATATATTCACCAGAGAGTGTTCTTCGAGTATAAAAATTAGAAGTATACGGTTCAAAGCATTCATTGTTTCCAAGTATTTGTGAAGTACTCGCTGTTGGCATTGGTGCTAGCAGAAGACTATTTCTTAAACCGTGTTTGACAACATCTGCTTTTAGCTGATCCCAATCCCATCTTTTCGAACTGGGTTGAACACCCCACATGTCAAATTGAAAAATGCCCTGGCTTGTAGGAGAGCCTTTAAAACTCTCATAGCTGCCATGAATTTTAGCAAGTTCACAGCTTTCACTTAATGCTGCATGATAGATTGTTTCAAAAATTTCAATATTTAATTGCTTGGCTTCTTCACTATCAAAAGGCATGCGCATAAGAATGAAAGCATCGGCAAGGCCTTGCACGCCAATTCCAATTGGACGATGTCTGAAATTAGATGTTTTTGCTTCTGGTATCGGATAGTAATTGATATCGATGATCCGGTTAAGGTTTCTGGTTATCACCTTTGTTACTTCAGCAAGCTTTTTGAAATTAAATTTTTTATGTTCAATAAATTTTGGAAGAGAGATCGATGCAAGATTGCAAACGGCTACTTCTTCAGGAGAAGTAAATTCTAATATTTCCGTGCATAAATTTGAAGATCGAATAGTGCCAAGATTTTTCTGGTTAGATTTTTCGTTACAAGCATCTTTATACAAAAGATAAGGAGTGCCTGTTTCTATTTGACTTTGACAAATTTGAAACCATAATTCCTGAGCTCTGACTGTTTTTCTTGCCTTGCCTTCAGCTTCGTATTGTTGATATAAGGTTTCAAATTTTTCGCCGAAGGAATCGCATAAACCTGGAGATTCGTTTGGGCAAAACAAAGACCATTCCCGATCTTCTAAAACGCGCTTCATAAACAAATCTGGAATCCATAAAGCGAAGAACAAATCGCGTGCGCGCATTTCTTCTTTACCGTGATTCTTTTTTAGTTCCAAAAAATCTTCAATGTCTGCATGCCAGGGTTCGATATAAATGGCAAATGCTCCTTTGCGTTTTCCCCCACCCTGATCTACATATCGTGCAGTATCATTAAAAACCTTTAACATGGGTATGATGCCATTTGATGTACCGCCAGTACCTTTTATATAACTTCCTTTTGCACGAATATTATGAACACTCAAACCGATTCCTCCGGCAGATTGTGATATTTTAGCACATCGGCTTAGGGTTTCAAAAATTCCAGATATAGAATCATCCACCATGGTAAGTAAGAAGCATGAGGACAGTTGAGGTTTTGGAGTACCTGCATTGAATAAGGTTGGAGTAGCGTGAATAAACCATTTTTCTGACATGAGATTGTAGGTCTCAATCGCAGCATCAACATTTTCAGCATGAATACCTACAGAAGATCTCATCAATAAGTGTTGGGGTCTTTCCACCACTTTTTTATTGGCTTTTAGAAGATACGATTTTTCAAGTGTTTTGAAACC
>JAYVIT010000064.1:0-6334 GCA_043769965.1 Saprospiraceae bacterium | reverse complement strand
AAGACAAAAGCTTTTTTTCCCCAATTGTAGTGCATCTGATACTTGTTTCCAGCCCTTTACAAACAAGAGGAAATGCCCATGTAGACTTTTTCGTCCTTGTTCTTCAGTTGCAAGCGCAAATGCTTCAAGCTCTCCAAAAATTCCAACACCATTACTTTCTTGTTTCTCAGCATCCCAATTAAATAAATGCTTGATAACAAGATATACAATTCGCTCATATTCTTCTGCACAGAGTCCAGGATGATTTGCTCGTGCATCACTTCGAATCTTAAAATCCGCAACAACTTGTTCCTCACTTAGTTCATTCACATCAACTTCTCCTGTGATCATATTTTGGGCTGAAAGAGAGTAAACCATAATCCGAAAATCACGTAAATCATCAGGACTCACAGTAAGAAATATACTTGGCAAGCCAAATTTCATCAGAAAAGAAAAATATTTCTTGCGGGCTTCCATGGATGCTTCATTTGAATGTGGTAAACTACCACACGTTGCTTTAATTGATTTCAAAAACTGATACTCACTGGATGTTGAATGCTGTATTGACAGATTGTTTCTTACATTTTGAATGGCAACTTCCAAATCGTGAGAGCACATGGCTCCATATTTTTCTCCCATAGAAGTATTATCAGAAGCTTTAAGATTGCAATACATTTTTGTTTTCTCAAATACTTTTTGCTTCATCAATATATTGTCCATTACAAGATTAAACATTGCCCCATGGAAAGAAGGTTTGCGATGTGTTAGATATTTCAAAATCATTTCTCTTCTAGTAAACTTCTTTCGCTTCTTGTTTCTTTTTTGTAAATCAGTTACAGCTTTATCATGTGGCAAGCCAGTGAATCCAAATGGAAACTGCAAAGGAAATACATCAGCAATAGTATTATCATCATAATCTGGAATATATTCAGCAGTTGGCCTACTATGTAGCTGAACATCCCATTTACCGTTTGTACGAGCTATAATGTATTTCCTAAACTCTTCTTGATTTGCAAACCCACCATTTGTTGGTTCTGGTAGTGACTTATCGGGGAATAGAATTGTCACATTCAACAAATTTTCAAGATCAATCTCTTTCTGTTCAGCAACACTAACAAACATTAATGCGTCAGTTTCTGTTAAACAACAAATTTGTTTCATTGGTTTGAAATTTGCTGTAAAACTTACATATTTTGATCAATGATAATTGGCATTGTAATAGTGTTAAGATCTGGAATCTCAATGTTGGCATAATGATAATTATTTTCCTTTAACCAGCGAAACGCTTGTATTACTTTTTGTGGATTAACAGCCGTACTCTTTAGTGTAAGAGCTCTTTGTGTGGTTGTAAATGGTCCACACAAAACGACAAGAATGATGTTTTTAACTCCTGCTTCTGTCAATTGCATCAAATTTCCCACATTGTCTGTTGGTCTGTTTTTAAAAAAAGTGTGCCAACCTTTTATGTGCTGATGGCATCCAGCAAAGAATATCCAGCTTTGGCAGTAAATACTTGTGCGACTTACAAGAGACAGCTCAACTTGGTTAAGACAAGTAAGTTCAAATGGTGCATCACCAATGAGATGGCCATTTGCTATTGATTGCACAGGAGGTAGATAGGATTTGTCTTTCTTCTCAACATATCTTTTTCCATTTTCCTCAAGATCAGAGTGACACTGTTTGCACATGAGAATTTCATCAAACTCATTAATGTATGATGCTGGTGATAAAACGAAATTTCTTAACCCATAGATATTAATGTTATACTGCTGCAACAATTTCTTTGGATATATTCCTTCCAATAGCGAAGACATCATGTTGCTCTTCAGAAACAGGTCAGCAGCAATATTAATTCTTACAAAACAGCTCCAGTTAGGCTTGGTTGGAGTTGAATCACAGACACAACAAACAACCGGACGAAATGTGTTTGAATTGTTGTCAAAAACGGTGAAAGATTCCATGTCTCTCATGAACGCACTTGTCAGAACGTCTTTTTCTGATTGGGAAGGAAGTTTTAATTCACTGTTGTTAGCCATGATTTTTTTCAATATTTTTTTAAGATTTATATATGATTGATAACGAGCAACTTGAGGAAACAATGCATGTGGCGAACACTTCATTTTTAAATTTTTTGCCCTGAGCTGTATTCCTTTCAATTAGTTAGAAAATTGATTTCCGCAAACTTTTCTGCTTTCGCAGAAACCTTTTGTAGATAAAACTAGCAATCTGGGAACATTTTCGGAACCTTGCTTTCCTGAAACAGTTCGAGAAAATTTCTGATCGGAATCATTAAAACATATGGATTTCTCTAATCTTTCCCAGAAACAGGTATCATTTTCAGAAGTTGTACTCATTCCGGATATTCTCCTTATTTGAGTTAGGAAGCAAAATAATACGTTTTCGGAACCTTTTGTTTTATCGGAACCTTGCTTTCCTTAAACAGTTAGAGAAAATTTCTGATCGGAATCATTACGATGTTTTCGGATACTTTTTTCAGGAAAAGTAGAATTGTTGTTTTCCGATAAGATTAACAAGGGTGTAACAATAAACAGAATTTTGTTAACAATCACTACACCCATTGCATATTATAAATCCCCTCTCTAACTGACTCTTTCGAAATGGCTGTGTGCATTCATGGCACAATTACCAAGTCAAGCAACAAATCATCAAACAACTCCTATTTGTAACAATGGCGAAAAAACATCATGACGAAACATTCCCAACAAGCGATGAAAAGAATAATAAAGTTCCAGATGAAGATTTGAAACCAGCAGCCGCTAGCTCCCTTACAGAAACCCCTGGGCATGCTTCTGCTTTGGTATCTCTTGAGAAACCAAGCAATATCATTCACATTCCTCTCAAACGGAAAGATGAAACAGGAATTACAGCTAGTTTGCCCAAAAAAAGGCTAGGTTACTTGCCAACAAGATTGGACAATAACAGGGCCGTCCAAAATGGTCCCCATTTGGAAGTCTACGGGTTTCATCCCATCTTTGGTATTGAAGCATATTTCTATATCAGAGACAATCATAATGATGGAGATGTGAATGCAGTAAAGCAATTCTGCGCTCTTGATGATCCCAATCACAAAACTATTATTTCGGATGAACTCAGCAAAGCAAACTTTACATTTGTTTTGGTCCGACGCAAACCAAATACAGACAATGAAATAATGGATGATGATCGAAATTTTCATCGCAATATTATTGTTCGTCATGTACCAGATGGAGAATCTACGAAAGAAACAAGACAGCATGGTCTTGATGTTCTTGAAACTTTCCTCAAAAGTCCACAAAATACATTAAACAAAATAATCAACATTCCCACCATCGACTGCACAAATGAAAGTGACCCCCATTCTTTGGACACTTTCTTTTTGGACAACGATATCGAAACCATTGTCCGATATGTTATTGATGAATCCGAACTCAATAAAGATTTCTATTCAAAATACAACGAATTGGCTCTGAAAATCTGTTCCGGAAAACATTATTCAACGTTCGCTCGTCAACTCGGATTTCCAGAATAAAAATTATTTATCCAAGATTACATACTACACAACAGCATCAACTAATCCACGCCCACTGATAGTGCATTTATAGGTAAAAATCAACGCAACGATAGCAATTTGTTTTCTTCAATATTCTTTATGACTTTTTGATTGCGCTCTCAATACAAATTGGTCAAATGGTGCATTTCCTTCAATTTGCAAGCAAGTTTCGTATTGATGTTAAACATGTTAATTGAAGCTCTAATTGGTTTCATACCTTGATTGAGCAGCCATTGTCTAATGAATTTTCTTATTTGCCAATAATCTTGGTAATTTCTTATAAGTGAATCCGCTGTCATTCTTCTCTTAGGCAATTCTATTTCCCTTATTGCTCTGCGATCATGATTAATAATTTCATTTGTTTGAATATTAAAATCATTGACAAGTTGTTCTAAATCCGCCAAGAGCTTTCCTTGTTTGAGATATGATTGTACATGACTGTATGGTCCATCATTTGAGCGAAACATGTTTCTTGTTCTTTCTAAAGCAATTTTAACTCACATTTCCCCTGAATAATGCATGCAGCGAACATAGACTTGATTGCCTTCATTGGTGTTTGTTCCGAAAATTGTTCTTCGACGGAAATTTTCTGAAAAACATCACGACACTATATGATGCATACTATCCTTAAGTAAGTCGTCTTCTCGCACAGCGATAGTATTCTGTGTTCTTCAAGTTTTCCGTCAAAGTAAGCAAATATATTTTGTTTAACAATGCAAATTATTCAGAGCAAATGCAGTGTATGTCTTATTTTTATGAAAAGAAGCAACAAGCATTTTTGAGAGCAAACCCGCTAACAATCAACGATACCAACGAAACAAATCTTTTTCATATTCAGTGAGCTCACTGTAGCGTTTTGAAGACGTGTGCAATTGTCCTACTTTTGCACAAAGCTTGCATAAGATGTGATTCATATCAGCATGAATTCGGAATCGTTTCATACCAAGATTCATCAACCATTGTGTAATGTATTGTTGTAATTGCCAAAAATTCTCGTACTTTCGAATTAGTGAAGCCACTGTTATACTTCTTTGAGATACCTTTCTTCCTCTTTTTGCTCTGCGATCGCGAATAATAATTTTAGTAGCTTGAATATTAAAATCTCCGGTAAGTTGCACTAAAACATTCAAGATCTTGCCTTGTTTGAGGTATGATTGCACAAGACTGTATGGTCCATCTAATGATCGAAACATTTTCCATGCTATAGATGCAGACTGACTTATTCCAAAATTAACAATATTTCACAGTAAGCCCAAATGTTGCATGTAGTGAACCTTGCTTTGATGTTTTTACTTGTTCAAGAAAAAACGTGAACAAGCCGGATACTTTCCGGAAACATTTTTATTAACTTCTTTGCCATAAAAGTTTCCGAAAAGAATCGTATTTCGATTTTTCTTTTTCGAAAAGGTTTCTGATATTCATGAACAATACTAATCAATGAAAAAAATTACCAATTTGTTTAATTATGTTTCCAACACTCTTCCCAAAAATCTGCTCTGTCCTTCTCCTCTTCTGTCTCTAGCTGTTCAGATTTATCTTCTGAACTGGATTTATCCAGTTTTTGAACTAATTGCGCCACATTTACGTCGGTCTCATACTGTCGTCGTTGTGCATTCCACCTGCGAATTTTCGCTTTTCTTTCTTCCGATTTATTCATTGCTTTGTTTAAACGTTCCTTGAGCTCTTTCTGTTTAATCGAACATTGGTGAAGCCGCGCTGAAAAAGCAACTGCTATCTCAACTGTATCAGGCTCATCTAGAGGAACACTGATATTCCTCTCTTTCATTTTATTCTTTGATTTAATTACCCGTTGATGTAGCTCTTTCTGTGTTGTCCAACATTCTTGAATTCGTGCTGAAAAAGTAGTTGCTGTCTTATCCATGCACATGTATCTAGGATCAGGCTCGTCTAGAGTAACACTGATATCCTGACCTGTAGATATGAATGGTCTCTTTTTCGTTGTACAGTCGATAAAATTTTGTTTTGCAATTGGGTCATCATCATTACCATCACAACCTTTGCTCTTAAACTGTGCTTTTGCAAGGTTTGCTCCTGAAACACTCTCTACTGTTTCTGAAGTAGACGACATGATTATTATATAACTCCGCTCACCAACAATGAAATAACAACAATTCAATAGTGTTGTTCAATGGCTGAACACAACTCTCATCAATGGTACCGGCACAAAAACAACCACAGGTCTCGTGGTGTTTGCCATGATAATGCCACGTCAGAACACTGTCACAGAGTGATGTTTCGGTCGACATTTTGACACTTTTTAAGCTTTTCGGACACAAAAACAAAATTTCTGGAAATGTTGCCGGAAAGCAAGTTTCCGAAAATGTTTCCGGAAAGTATCTGGGAAGCACGTTTTCATAAACCCGGAAATAAAATTTCTCAAATGATTCCGGAAAGCAATTGGAAAAACGTTCCCGAAATGTTTCTGAAAATGTTGCCGGAAAATATTTTTGCAGTAATGTTTCCGAAAATATCCAGAAGCCATGTTTCCAGAATAGTGTGAAATAACATATCAGAAAATAATTCCTAAAGCGTCCAGAAACTAGGTTTCGGAAAGTTTTCCGACATAAAAAAGTTTCCGGAAAGTAAGTTTTCGGAAATTTTCGAAAAATATTCAAAAGCCATGTTTCCAGAAACCTGCAAATAAAATACCCGAATCTGATTCTGATAGCATTCAGAAACTAGGTTCCGGAAAGTTTTTCCGGGAAGTAAGTTCTTTCTGTAAATCAGTGCTGTATATTTTCCTTAAGATTTTTGTAGAAGTGTGCAGTATTCTTGCTCTTCATT